>JACUUR010000064.1 GCA_014859205.1 Dehalococcoidia bacterium
CCTAAGTAATGACCCATTGCGAGGTGCGAAATTATAGCAGAAAACGGGCATTCGATAAAGGCGCATGCCGAGTCTCTGCTGTTGCCGCGGCCCGGGCCTAGGTGATCCCGTCGCCGGATGAGATCCCTCGTCCCGACAAGTCGCGACTCAGGATGACACGAGAGGGCGCAGTATTCTCATTCGCCGAACGGGGAGGCAAGCTCGGCTACCAGCAACTCAAGGGCCAGCTTGTCGCTGTATTTGCCAGTCTTGATGGCCAGGTCGGTCTCCAGCAGTTTATCGTAGACGCGCTTCACAGCGGCGAAGTCGTATAACCTGGCCTGGCGGAGCGTCTTGTCCAGGGCATAGGGCGATTTGAGCCCCAGCCTGTCCTGCATCTGCGGGCGCGACAGCCCTTTCTCCAGGTCGCCAACCAGAGCTATCAAGCGGAATTGCCTGGTGATCATGGTCAGAATATGGGTCGGCTCCATGCCGTCACGATACAGACGGTGAAGGACCCGTTGAGCAGGCTCGATTCGGCGTTCGGCCACTGCATCCACCAGGGCAAAGATGCTGGCCTCCTGGGCATGACTGACCAGGTCTCTGACATGGTCTTCACCGATGGTGCGCCCCTGGCTGTAGAGAAGCAATTTCTCGATCTCTCCATTCATGGCCCAGAGGTCGCCACCGATCAGGTCAGCCAGCAACTGCACCGCCGGGAGAGTGATACTGCCGCCCTGTTCCCTCACCTGTTGTTGTATCCAAGACCTCAGGTACTTGCCTCGCAACAGCGGGAAGGTTCTAACCTCGGCCACCGGTGAGAGCTGTTTCAACAAAGGGTTACCGCCCTTCACCTCGACGTCGATCAGCACCAGCACGGTCGTTTCGGGCATCTGCCTGGCGTAAGAGGCCAACTCTTCCCATTCGCCCAGCCCGTCCGCGGGTTTACCTCTGCCCGACCTCGGCCTGCCTTGTTTCCCCTCAAAGCGTCGCAGCAGACCATCGACTATCACCAGACGATGCTGGGACAAGAAGGGAAGGGCATCACATTTGCTCCTCAGTTCAGCAAGGGTCAGACGCTGCCCTTCCAGGCTGGTGGTGTTGGTCTCCACCGTCTCCCGATCACCCAGGTCAGCCTTGATTCTGCTCAGAGCTTGATTTAGCGAGAAATCGTCCTGACCGTGCAAAACGTAGAGCATTTGCCCGCCATTCTACCACAGCAGCCGTCTGCCACGGCAGAGTCGCAAAACCAGAATATGATAGGATATACTCATGAAGGTTGCCATCGTGGGCACGCCCGGGAGCGGCAAGACGACCCTCTTCAACGCACTCACTAGAGGCAGGGCCGAGGTTGCCGCTTACTCCCCCGCGCTGGCCCCCCACACCGGCGTGGCCAAGGTGCCCGATCCACGCCTTTCGGCGCTGGAAGAGATATTCCAGCCCAGGAAGACGGTCCCCGCAGAGGTCAGTTACACGGATATTGCCGGTTCGCTCAAGGCCTTCGGCAGGGAAGGAGTGGCTGGCGAGATACTGAACTATCTGACTACGGCCGACGCCCTGCTCCAGGTGGTCCGGACTTTCGAAGATGACCAGGTCCCCCATCCCGAAGGCAGCATAGACCCGAGCAGGGACATGGCCTCACTGGACCTGGAGTTGGCCGTCTCGGATCTGGCCATCATGGAGAGGAGGCTTGACAGGCTTGAGACAAGCTTGAAGGCGGCCAGGGCCTCAGAACGAGAGTCACATCTGAAGGAGCAGCTTCTGCTGCAGAAGGTCAAGGCCGAGCTGGAAAAGGACATACCAATACGGCTACAGGGCCTGGCCGAAGAAGAACTAAGACTGCTGTCCAACTATCAGTTCCTCTCCGCCAAACCCATGCTGGTGGTGCTCAACATAGGCGAGGAGCAAACACCGGAGGCTGCACGATTGGAGGGCGAGATAAGCTCGCTTCACCCCCAGTTTGCGGTGGTGGCGCTCTGTGGAAAACTGGAGATGGAGTTGGCCCAGCTCAGCGAAGATGAGTCCGCCGAATTCCGCGCATCCCTGGGACTGGGCAAACCGGCGCTCCAGCGGGTCATAGACCTCTCCTATAGTCTTCTGGGACTGGTCTCTTTCTTCACCACTGTGTCCGCCGAGCTTAAGGCCTGGACCATCCCCAGGGGGACCCCGGCGCCGAAGGCAGCGGGCAAGATACACTCCGACATCGAAAGGGGATTCATCCGGGCTGAGGTGGTAAGCTATGGGGATCTACAGAGCTGTGGCAGCCTGGCCGAGGCCCGCAAGAGAGGGCTGCTGCGAACGGAAGGCAAGCACTACATCATCCAGGATGGCGACATAGTCACCTTCCTGTTTAACGTCTAGCCGTTGTCCGTTCCCTGAAGCCGCAGGATTCCGGCCGGGCAGGGGCAGGGAAGGAAGGTCTGAGACCACACAACGTCCCGATTATGTCGGGGCGGGGAGGCTTGAATGCAGACGATATACCTGGTACCGCACTCACACTATGATGTAGCCTGGGCGCTGACCAAGGAAGACTATCTGGAGATAAACGAGGACGTCCTGCGGAAGGCCGTTGAGTTGCTGAAGAGGCATGAGCAGTACAGGTTTTCCTGGGAGCAGATCTTCCCCCTGAAGGTGCTGGAGGAACGGAACCCGGAGCTGTGGCGGGACATAAAAGAGATGCTGCAGCAGGGGAGAATGGAGATAGTCGATGGTCAGTACTTGATGGCCGACACCATGCTGCCCAGCGGGGAGGTGTTGATCCGGGAGATAGCTTTCGGCAAGAGGTATTGCCGGGACAAGTTCGGGGTGGATGTGCGTGCGGGTTGGTGCGCGGACAGCTTTGGCATGAATGCCCAGCTTCCCCAGATCTACAGGAAGTCGGGTTACAGGTGGATAGCCTTCAGGAGAGGGGCCAGGGAAACGCAGAGCGAGTTTGTGTGGAGGGGGCTCGATGGGACGACCATTCTGGCCCACTGGATGCCCATGGGGTACAGGGCCGGCTTCTACCTTGACAGACTGGAGGAAAGCTACATAGAGCTCAACAAATACGCCGCTACTGCCCACATCCTCATGCCCTCGGGCAGCGGTTCGACTCCTCCGCAGGAGGAGACCGTCGAGGCAGCCCGGAGGTGGAACGAGGAACACCGGGGCGGCTCGGAGATAAGGATAGCCACGCCGTCCGAGTTCTTTCGAGCCCTGGAGGGGGAGCAGGACAAGCTTGAATTCCGGGAGGGCGAGCTGTACGACGAGGACCTGGTCAGCGTCTTCCCCCAGGTGTGCTCCTCAAGAGCCTGGGTGGTCCTGGGGGCAAGGAAATGCGAAGGGTTGCTCGCTGCCGCTGAGCAGTTTGCCACCCTTGCCTGGCTGCTGGGCAGCGAGTACCCCGGGGCCGAACTGACCCGATGCTGGGAGAAGATGCTGTATGTCGCCTTCCACGATATCATCGCGGGCTGCGGAGTGGACGAGATCTACGATGAGGTGAGGGAGATATTCTCCTTCCTCGAAGAGCATCTGTCCGCGATTCTGAACAGTTCACTGGAGTTCATCGCCGCCAGCGTCGACACCGGGGGAGAGGCGTTGATAGCGTTCAATCCCCTGCCCTGGCAAATGAAGAACTGGTGTGAGGCCGATGTGAAGCTCGCAGGCTGGCAGGCGGCGCCCGGGCTGGAGTACGACGGGCAGGAGGTAGAAAGTCAGGTCCTAGAACTGCAGAGGGACACCGGGGGCAAGATCATACAGGCCAGGCTGGGATTTCATGTCGACCTTCCTCCGATGGGCTACAGGGCCTACCGGCTGGTTGAGCGCAGCAGAGAGCCAGAAACAGGAATCGGGGGCGGGGAGCAGGAAGTGAAGAATGAGTTCTTCAGATTAGGTGTGGACCCCGAGACGGGCATGGTCGAGGTTTCGGACCAGACGGGGAAGCCTCTGGTCAAGGGCAATGAACTGCACATTGAGAACGAAATCGGCGACCTGTACCATCACCGGCATATGTTCTTCGAGTTGATAAAGAGTGAAAGCGGAGAGGGAGTCCACTACGGTGCCTTCAGGCCGCAGAGCTTCCGGGTCGAACACGGTCCCCTTAAGTCCAAGATAGTCTTCAGCGGCGGGTACTACTGCTTCAGATGGCCATACAGGTTATATGAGAAGTTCGAGACGAGGCTCTACAAGCATAGAGTTCTCGATTTCACCAAGGAGGTCGTGATCTACAGAGACCTGCCCAGGATCGAGTTCACCACCAGGGTCAACAGCAGGTATCCGAACATCAGGCTGAGGGTTGCCTTTGATACCTTCAAGGCCCGGATGACGTATTTCCGCGAGACTCAGTTCGGCGTCGTCCCGGAGCCCACCGAGCTATTCGCCTCGCTGGAGCGAACAGGCACGCCGGCGGGAATCCCCAACTTTCTGTCCTGGTTTTCCTACGGGGATGCAACCAGAGGCATAACCTTCATGAACCGGGGTATTCCGGCGACCGAGATAAGGCAGAGCAAGGTCTACCTCACTCTTCTGCGCAGTGTGGGCATCCTGTCCGCCGATGCGGAAGCGGGAGCCTTGATCCCGACTCCGGATGCCCTGGAGTTGAACAGAGATTACACGTTTGAATACGCCTTGAAGCACCACGATAGCGATTGGAAGGAAGCGGAGGCATACCGACACGGCCAGGAGTACCAGCACCCGCCGCTGTCGGTGCAATGCACTTCCAGCGGAGATCTGCCCCGGGAGTTCTCCTTCCTGGAGCTAAGGCCGAATAACCTGATACTGTCCGCCTTGAAGAGGTCCGAGGAGGGGGACGACGTGATATTGCGCTTCTTTGAGACCAAGGGGGAGGAGACGGAGGGCGAGATGGTGCTTTTCCGCCAGATCAAGAGGGCGGCCATCGCCGACCTGCTGGAGCGAGAGGAATGCGAGTTGCGCCCCGAGTGTTATCAGGGCAACAGGCTGAAACTGAAGGTGAAGCCTTTTGAAATCGTGACCCTGAGGCTCAAGCCGTGAAGGTAGGGCTCGGGTCATGCTACAATCATCGGTAATCCCGAACCCTGAGTGATGGCAGGCATGAAACCCGGACGTGTCCGTCGACGACACACAGCAGTCCCGAATGTCGGAGACAGGAGGCAGTAGAATGTACAAGCGAATACTGGTCCCGCTGGATGGGTCCGAACTCGCTGAGAGAGCGCTGGCCTACGCCAGGGCGATAGCTGTGAGATCGCACAGCGAGGTTGTCCTGCTGACGGTTTCAGCGCCCGACGATACACTGGAGCTTCCGCTCAGAGCGTACCTGGAGAAGCAGACAGGCGAACTCTCGTCCTCAGGAGTAGAGGCGAGTCCATTGATCGTGCAGGGTGATGCTGCGGAGGAGATCCTGAACCTGGCTGAGACGAACTACGTTGACCTGATCATCATCTCAGCCCACGGACGGAGCGGGGCCACCCGCTGGAACCTGGGTAACATCGCCAGCAAGGTCCTGCAGAAGTCGCCCATTCCCACCATCCTGATAAGATCAAGCGGGGCAGATGCGGTACCGATCGAAAAGGAACTGGGCAGCATTCTTGTCACCCTGGACGGTTCCCGCTTTGCCGAGGCTGTCATCCCATATGCAGTAGGGCTGGCCGAGGCCATGGATAGTGAAATCGCGCTCCTGAGGATTATTGAGCCGGTAACGCTTCCCCGACTGGCAGGTTACGGACAATGGGTTGACTGGGACAAGTACGAGCGAGACCTCTCTGCTCAAGCCCAGAGCGAGGCGAGAATATACCTCGACAACGTAGAGCTTGGTCTGCAGGCCAGAGGCCTTAAGGTTAGCTCAACATCACTGTCGGGAAAGCCGGCCCAGGCCATACTCCAGTATGCCGAAGATAGATCGGTCGGGCTGATAGCACTGTCAACCCACGGATTCTCAGGAATTGCCAGATGGGCCTACGGCAGCGTCGCCTCCAGGATCATAGAAGGCTCCCCGCGGCCGGTGCTGCTTGTGCGACCGCCGCCACCCCCAAGCGATGCCTAGTCGCCCGGGCGAAGGCTAACCCTCCGACAGAGCCGGGCAGGGCATACCTTCTCGATGATGACATATGACGGCTCGACGGTAACTGCGGTCGGTACCCGGCCGCTTACAATACGCCCGTGCTCATCTCAGGAGACATCTTCTGCCGCTTCTGACTAGAACGAGATCGTATCCGGCTGGATACTCCTGCCCGGCCAGATCCGGATACCGTTGGAGAGCTTGTTTCGCCTGCCGATCAGCACCTCATCGCCCAGGATGCAGCCATCCAGGACTTCGCTTTCCTCGCCGACAGAACAGCTTGATGCGACCAGGCAGTTTCGCAGCCTTGCCCCTCTGCCGATCGTGCAGTCCTGCCATATCATGGCACCTTCTACTACAGCTTCTTCCTCCACCCTGCACCCAGCACCCAGCACGGCTGGGCCCTTGATCGTGCAGTTCGCCTCAAGCGAGCAGGCCCGGCCGATCATGACGGGGCCCTCGATCCGGGCCGAAGGGTGAAGGGAGCTTTCAGTTGCGATTACGGTCCCGCCGTCACAGACGGAGCGGCGGAGCAAATCGTGCTGCAGCCTCAGGTACTTGTCCGGAGTGCCTATGTCGATCCAGTACTCCGACGACTGGTAGCCGTGTATAGCATGTCCCTTCTCCAGGAGCTGCGGAAAGACGTCACGCTCAAACATGGAGAAGGCATCGGGCTTGATGTAGCTGAGAACAGCGGGCTCCAGGATGTAGATACCGGCGTTGATCACATTGGTGGTCACCTCTTCTCGGCGGGGCTTTTCGCTGAACCGCGTGACCCGACCCCGGTCATCGGTCTCCACCACTCCGTAGATAGTGGGGTCCTCCACAGGCGTCAAGGCCAGAGTGGCCATGGCCCTGTTCTGGCGGTGCGCCCGTATCATCGCTGTCAGGTCGATATCAGTGAAGATATCTCCGTTGAAGACAAGGAAGGAATCGTCCAGCAGACTCTCGGCGTTCTTCACTGCCCCCGCCGTTCCCATGGGAAAGGGCTCCTCTGAGCAAGCGATACTGACGCCCAGCCTGCTGCCATCGCCCAGATAGTCGTGGAGTTGCCCGCTGAGTTTGCCAACGGCCAGAACTACGTCGACTATACGGTGCCCCTTCAGATAGCGAACGAGGTGTTCCAGAAAGGGACGATTCAACACAGGGACCATCATCTTGGGCGTATTGCAGGTCAGGGGACGCAGCCTGGTCGCCTCGCCGCCGGCCAGAATGACCGCCTTCATGGCGGTAAATCTACCTCATGCCGCGGAGACGCGTCAATCCTGCTGCTTCGGCGAGGGCTGGCGAGCGGCAGGGTGGAGTCGGTCCTGTTGCTGCTGCTATAGTTAGGCGTGCGAGATGATCTCAAGGGCAAGCTGCTGGAGGTGCTCACGGCGATCCTGCCGCTGGTGCTGGCGGTAGTTGTTCTCCAGTTTGCCGTCATCCGTATGCCCACGGCCGTCTTCCTTCAGTTCATCATTGGCGCAGCAATGGTCATCGGCGGCATGGTGCTTTTCCTGGTCGGCGTGGACATCGGCATACTGCCCATGGGCAAAGCCCTCGGTGCCGAACTGCCCAGACGCAGGTCGTTGTTCCTGGTTATAGGCATCGCTTTCGTGGTGGGCTTTGCCGCCACTGTGGCCGAGCCCGATGTCATCGTCCTGACCAGGCAGGTTGACGAGGTCTCAGGAGGGGCCATATCGGAGAACGTGCTGATCTACGCCATCGCCATCGGTGTGGGTTTCTTCGTGGCCATGGCCATGCTCCGCATCTTGCTCAATCTGCCCATCGCGCATCTGCTGGCAGCCGGCTACGTGATCATCATAGTTCTGTCCTTCTTCACGCCGCCCGCGTTCGTCCCGGTGGCCTTTGACTCGGGCGGTGTCACCACCGGGCCGATGGCAGTGCCGATAATACTTTCGCTGGGACTGGGGTTTAGCTCCGTGCTGGCGGGCAGGTCCGCCATGTCAGACGGCTTCGGCCTGATCGGCCTGGCCTCGATCGGCCCGGTGATAGCGGTAATGATACTGGGGATGGTGCTTAGTTGAGCGAGATCGTGGTCTGGGATGGAATCGGACATACCTTTCTGGGCGTGATAAGGGCTTTGCTGCCGCTGCTGGTGCTGTTCATGATATTTCAGTTTTTGGTGCTGAAGCTGCCCAGGAGCTACGTATTCAATCTCCTCAAAGGAACTCTACTGGCCATAGCAGGGCTGGCCCTGTTCCTGCAGGGCGTGAGCACAGGCTTTTTCCCGGCAGGCCAGTACATGGGCGAAATCCTGGGCGCCATAAGGGCGCAGTGGCTCTTAATACCTTTCGGCCTGATGATTGGTTTTCTGGCCACCTGGGGTGAACCTGCCGTACGCATACTGGGCAGCCAGATCGAGGAAGCATCAGGTGGCTCCGTACGCAAGAAGGTTGTCGTCTACGCCATATCCGCGGGCGTTGCCTTGTCGGTTGCCCTGGGGATGGCCAGAATCGTGTACGGGATCCCTTTGCTATGGATCATCATCCCGGGTTACCTGCTGGCCATAGTGATGCTCCAGTTCAGTGACAAGAGGGTCATTGCCATCGCCTTCGATGCCGGCGGTGTAGCTACCGGCCCAATGGTGGTAACCTTCGTGCTGGCCATAGCTGTGGGCATTGCCTCTGCCATTGAAGGACGCGACCCCATTCTGGATGGGTTCGGGCTGGTCTCCCTGGTGGCCCTGGCCCCTATCTTGACAATTATGGTCGTCGGGCTGATACTTCGCGTTAAACTGCGCAAAGAGGAGGAATAGACATGGCGGAGCTAGCTCTCATCATCAGTATCGTCAGAAATGGATGGGGCGACAGGGTCCTCGAGGCCTCCTGTAAGGCCGGCTCGGAGGGATGCACAGTGATGCTGGGCAGGGGGGTAGGAATCCACGAGCACCAGAGAATCCTGGGGATTCCCATCGAGCCAGAGAAGGAGATCGTGCTGTCGCTAACCTATCCTGATAAGACCGAGCCTGTCCTGGAGGCGATCGTGCAGGCGGGAGAACTGGACAAGCCCGGCACCGGCATAGCCTTCGTGGTCCCTGTAGACAGGCTGGTGGGCGTGGCTCATCGCTGTGACGAGAAGTGCGCAGGGTAGGGGGCAGAGCGGGGGCGCTCACATAGCAGGAGGCGTGCGACTGCTAATGGCCGATCATAGCAGCCGCCGTAACGGGCAAACACCCGTGCATCAACTATTCGCGGAGTACATATGGAGATAACGGTCAACCAGGCGAAGGTCTGCATCGTCGAGGGAGATATTACGGAGCAGGCTACCGATGCCATCGTCAACGCCGCCAATTCCGGTCTAATGGGCGGTGGAGGGGTGGATGGGGCGATACACCGGGCCGGAGGACCGGCAATACTGGAGGAGTGCAAGGCGATCGTGGCCGGGCAGGGCAGGCTGCCCACAGGCATGGCTGTAATCACCACAGGGGGTAAGCTCAGGGCACGGCACGTGATACACACCGTGGGCCCTATCTGGCATGGCGGCACTGAAAAAGAAGCGGAACTCCTGGCAAGCGCCTATTACCAGTGTCTGAAACTGGCCGCGGAGAACAAGCTGGCCAGCATCTCCTTCCCGTCCATAAGCACCGGCGCCTATGGCTATCCAGTCGATCAAGCGGCAAGGATCGCGGTGAGCACGGTGGTCTCGTTTCTGGAGAATCAGGTCACGACCATAGAAGAAGTCGTGTTCGTTCTGTTCGACTCCCGAACTCATCAGCGCTACCTATCAGCCCTGAGCGAGGCGATGGGTGGCACTCAACCCCGGAGTCCGCAAGGCTAAGACTTCAGATACTCTCCCTTAAGACCAGGCCGGCTACCATCCGGAG
>JACUUR010000065.1 GCA_014859205.1 Dehalococcoidia bacterium
ATCCGGGTCGGCAGGAAGTCGGGTGGTGACGGTGGGAGGAATGGTGGAGATGGGCGCGATGCTTCTTCGGGGCGACAGCCCTGGTACCTAGCACAGAGCGCGGGCTCCGGGCTGAAGTACGTGCTCACCGGTAGCGGGTATGTAACTCTGTAGTCTAATAAGCGAAAGGAGGAACGCAAGATGTCTGAAATCAGGAGAATGCGGGCCGTGTTGGCCGGGCAGAGGCGGGGTGGCAGTGGTCGGGCGGGTGGCCGTAATGGACATAGTGCTTCATCGGGGCGGCTCGCATGGTACTTCGCTCAGCCCGCTGGCGCGGCGCTGAGGTATCTGCTCACAGCTTACGGGTATGTACTTGTGTGATAACACGGAAACAAAGGAGGAAAACAAAATGGCTGACAATCAGAAGAGAATACTGGACATGCTGGCGGACAGTAAGATAGATGTTGAGGAGGCCTCTCGTCTGCTGAGTGCGCTGCAGACTGAGGGCAGCGCGCCTGAAGATGCTGGAGAGGTAAGGACAAAGGCAAAGCCCAGGTACCTGCGGGTGACCGTCGGGCCCGGCCCGGGACACGAGCATGATGATGAGGCTGAGCATGTCAAGGTACGCCTGCCCATGTCACTGATACGCTCCGGGATCAGGTTGAGCTCGCTTCTGCCGGAAGGGGCTAGAGACAAGGTCGATGACGCTCTGCACGAGAAAGGCATAGATCTCGGCATGCGTAATCTGAAGCCAGAAGAGCTGGACGAGCTCATCGAGGCTCTGGGCGAACTTGAGGTAGACGTGGCGAGCGACAAGGAAGTGGTCAAGGTCTTTGTTGAGTAACGGGGCTGCAAGGCAATGAGAAAGGAGCTGGCCATCTTGATTCGATACACATGGACTGATCCCGGCTGCGGCCTCGCGATCCTGGCCCCACCCTTGCCGGCCCGGGCGAGGCGGAACGCCCCCGGTCATCGCTGCGATACAGATGTCAGTCCTCCTTCGCAGCGCCGGGCGCCTCGTCCGGGCTCTCGCTTAGCTGTGGGCACTGGTCTTGACAAAGTTAACCATCGACATTATAGTGCATTAAGATAGTTATCGAAGGCATTGATTTTAATGATGGGGGTGACATGACTACCGAATGGAATGAGCTAACAAAGATGACCCAGGGTAGGCCGATAACGGTTGAACGCGTGCGCCTTGTTGATAGCGGCGTCGCCATCGAGGGTAGTTTCACTCTGCCCACCCTGGCCGGGCTGTCAGCCGAGGACCAGGTCTTTGTAATGGCATTCGTCCGCTCTCATGGCTCCATCAAGGAGATGGAGGAAACGTTTGGCATAAGCTATCCCACGGTGAAGAACAGGCTCAACCGCATCGCTCGGCAGTTTGAGTTCGTGGAAATCGTCAAGATCTCCCCTGAGGAAGAGGTTATGGCGGAACTGGAGCGCGGTGAGATCTCTGCCGAGGAGGCGATCAGGAGGCTGGCAAAATGAAACGCCCGCCGCTATTCCTGCGGATCAAGATTCAGGAGCAGAGGGCGCTGCCCGGCTGCTGGCTGCCGCTGTTTCTGCTTGTGCCGCTGGCGCTCGCGCTTCTGATCGTCCTATCGCCGCTGATACTGGTGGTCTACATCATCCGCCGGCTGAGGAGACGACGAAAGCTACTGCCGCTGGGTCTGAGGGTCGCTTTGGGCGTACTGTGTTCCCCGCGCGGTGTTGTGGCAGCCTGTGACTTGCTGTGTTCGACACCCGGGCTGCGGATCGATGTCACCAATCCAGATGAACGTGTGCATATCTCCGTAATATAGAAGACAGAAGGAGGAAAAGAAGATGTCTGAGAGTCAGAAGAAGATCCTGGAGATGCTGGCCGACAAGAGGATCAGCGTTGACGAGGCTCACCGCCTGCTCAGCGTGCTGCAACCTGAAGGGAGCGCGGCGGAGGGTGCTCCAAGGGCAGCGACGGAGGCGAAGACAAAGGCTAAGTACCTTCGCGTCACGGTTGTACCCGGGCCCGATCACAAAGATGACCCTGATGCCGAACTCGTCAACGTCCGCGTGCCCATGTCGCTGATACGCTCCGGCATGAAGTTCACGTCACTGATACCCTCCGAGGCCAGGGATAAGGTCACGGGGGCTCTGCACGAGAAGGGCATAGATTTCGACATGCGCAATCTCAAGCCGGAGGACCTGGAGGAACTGATCGCGGCTCTGAGCGAACTTGAAGTGAACGTGGTCAGTGCCAAAGAAGTGGTCAAGGTGTTCGTGGAATAGATGTGGTCCAATACGGTCTCAGATCGCCTCAATATGGCTATTCGGCGACCACGGGGAGTTCCACGGTGAAGACCGATCCCTGGCCCAGTTGGCTCTTGACGTCGATCCGGCCGTTGTGCTCGGTAACAATCCCGTAACAGACACTGAGGCCAAGCCCTGCCCCCTGACCGACCCCGCGGGTGCTGAAGAAGGGATCAAACAGATGAACCAGGTTGGCCGGGGCGATGCCTGGACCGTCATCGGTAAACGATATCTGGATCATGTCACTTGTCTGCTCCGTCATGATCAGGAGGTTTCCTTTGCCGTGAGCCAGCTTCATCTCAGTCTCAGCGTTGACGATCAAATTGAGGAACGCCTGTTGCAGTAGAGAGGCGTCAGCCATGGTCGGCGGCAGCGCAGAATCAAGGCGGGTAGTCACGCTGATGTTGCTGTCCTTTATGGGTTGGCCCCGCATCTCCAGAGCAGCTAACACCAGGTCGTTCGCATTGACATAAGTTCGCTGCAGCTTCTGCTGCCTGGCGAATGTCAGTAGATTCTTCATGATATCGGCTACCCGCTGCGCGTTGTCACTGATCCTCCTGGCGTCTTCTCTGGCGCTCTCCGGAATATCATCGTAGGCCAGCATCTGGGCAAAACCGATGACACTGGTCAGCGGGTTGTTGATCTCGTGGGCTATACCCTCCACCATCAGTCCCAGCGATGCCAGACGATTGGAGAGATTCAACTGCAACTGAAGCCGTCTCTCCCTCTGCTCGGCCTGCTTGCGTTCCAGAGCATAACGTACGGCACGGCACAGCAGGTGTGTGTCAACCTGCCCCTTTATCAGGTAGTCCTGCGCTCCTTCGTTGACTGCCTGGACTCCGATCATCTCGTCGTTGAGGCCAGTCAGAACCACTATCGGCAACTCGGATGCCTGCGCATAGACCTTCTTCAGGGTTTCTAGCCCTTGACTGTCGGGGAGGCCCAGGTCCAGCAGAATGACATCCACCCTGTTCTGACTCAGGTACTCGACTGCCGCTTGTAGTCGATCAGCGTACCGGACATCGAAGGTCATGCTGCTGGCCTCAGCCAGCATCTCACGGATCAGACGCCTGTCGCCAGGGTTGTCCTCGATCAAGAGTGTGCTGATAGTCTTGCTGCTCAATTGGCGGTCCTCCGTTGACGGTTTAAGGTGGTCAGCCAGAAGCGAGTGACGGACTTGACCATTCTGACAAACTGCTCCAGATCGATTGGCTTGGTCACGAAGCAGTTGGCATGCAGGTCATAGGTCTTGACAATGTCCTCTATCTCCTGCGAACCTGTGAGTATGACTACCGGGATGTCCTTCAGCGCCCCGTCTGCCTTGATTTCCGCAAGCACCTGTAGCCCACCCATCCGGGGCATATCCAGGTCCAGGAGAATGAGGTCGGGGCGGGGCGCCTGGCCGTATCTGCCCTTTCTGCGCAGGAAAGCAATGGCCTCAACCCCATCGCTGGCCGTATGCAGGCTGTTCTGCATCTCCCCGTCCTTGAGGGCCTCCACGGTGAGCCGCACGTCTCCCGGGTTGTCGTCAACCACGAGAATGTCGGCAGACCGCCTGGCTGGTCGACTAATCATGCAGGTTCTCCTCCCGCCATGTTGATCGTGAAATGGAACGTTGAGCCCTGTCCTGGTTGTGATTGAACCGAGATGTGTCCGCCGTGCCTCTCCACGATCTTCTTGCAAATGGCCAGGCCCATACCTGTTCCCGGATACTCCTCTTTGGTATGCAGGCGCCTGAAGATCTCAAAGACGCTCTGGCTGTGCTGGGGATCTATGCCGATGCCGTTGTCTTTGACAGAGAAGGTCACCACGTTCTGCCTCCTCAGGGCGGATATGTACACGTGAGGTGGCTCCTCCCGACGGAACTTGATCGCATTGCCGATCAGGTTCTGGAACAATCTTACCAGCTGCCCCTCATCACCCATCACGGTGGGCAGGACTTCATAGCTTACGGTCGCTCCACACTCCTCAATCGCTATCTTCAGATTGGCCATGGCCTGGTCCACGACATGTTCGCAGTTGACCAGGCTGAACGGCTTGCCGCGAGTGCCTACGCGGGAATAGTCCAGCAACTCGTGAAGCAGAGTCTGCATCCTCTTGGCACCATCCACCGCGTAAGAGATGAACTCATCAGCGTCGCCGTCCAGTTGATTGGCGTAGCGTTTGGCCAGTAGCTGCGTGTAGCTCGCGACCATGCGCAACGGCTCCTGCAGATCGTGTGAGATCACGTAGGCGAATTGCTCCAGTTCAGCGTTGGAACGCTGTATCTCGAGCGTAGACTGCCTCAACCTCTCCTCCACCAGCTTGCGCTCAGTCACGTCTATCAGGCTCCCCAGAGTGGCGCGTTTTCTCTGATACATCACGGGAGCAACCGTCTCCATCACCCACTTGATCTTGGCCTGTTTGGTGATGATCCTGAACTCATAACCCTGGGCACATTCTCCCTTCAGCATCCTTACGGCGTTCTCCCGCACAATGTCTCTGTCCTCCGTAAGGACATAGCCCAGTGAGGGCCGCCCCGTCAACTCATCCTCTTCGTAACCCAGGATGTAGGCCAGCTGGCGATTGACCAGCCGAAAGTGGCCGTTCTGAACAATGTAGGTGCCTATCGGCGAGCGGTGGAACAGCGCCCGGAATAGCTCCCGAGACTGCTTGCTCTCACCTGCCGTAGCTGCTGGCTTGGCCGCCGGTTGTTCCATCTCCAACATCTGACTCATGTGTCAATCATCCTCATTATGTCCACCAGCTGCTGCGGGCCGGATAAGGGCGTGAGGGATGCGTTAGTATTACGGTCGTTACAGGCATCATATTCATCCCCTCTTACTGCTGATCAGAGGACATCTGCGCGAAAGGTGGCGCGGTCGGCAGCGTCAGCCGCCTGGTTTCTTCCAGTAGCGACTGGCGGTTGAAAGGCTTGGTTATGTACCCGTCGGCACCCATCTCCTCGGCAAACTTCTTGTTTAGTTCGTGATCTATGGCGGTGAGCATAACCACCGGGATTTGCCTGGTCGCCTGGTCGCTCTTTATCTTCTGGCAAGCAGCATAGCCGTCCAGCCTGGGCATCATAAGGTCCATCAGCACAAGCGCCGGCTGATGTTGCGTGGCGATTTCCACTGCTTCCTCGCCGTCGGCTGCCTCTAGAACGGTATAGTCCTCCCCCAGTATCCTGCTTACCATTAGTCTGACCGTCTGCTCATCATCAGCTATAAGTATTTTCTGCTTGTCCATCTGCTCATCTCCTATTCTCAGACCAGGTTAGCCACGATGCCTTGGTCCACAGTCGTCTCGCTCCGTGCCTGGAGTAGCCTCTGCAGTTTGGCCGGATCCCTGCTCTTCATCAAGGCGTCTTCCAGTGTGACTATCCGCCCGGTTACCAGATCGGCCAACGCCTGGTCCAGAGTCTGCATGCCCTCCGGTCTGCTCACCTCCATGGTAACAGGGATTTCGAACACCTTCTCGTCGCGGATGTACTTCCTGATCGTGTGACTGGCCAGCATTATCTCAAAGGCGGCTGTCCGCCCTCCATCGATGCGAGGGACGAGGGCCTGTGAGACCACCGCCTCGATTACCTGTGAAAGCTGCACTCTGATTTGCTGCTGCTGACCGTGGGGAAACACGTCGATTATGCGGTCGATGGACTGGGGAGCGTCCAGAGTGTGAAGCGTGCCCAGCACTAGATGCCCTGTCTCAGCAGCTGTGATGGCTGTGCTGATGGTGTCCAGGTCGCGCATCTCCCCGATGACGATTACATCCGCGTCATGGCGGAGAGCGTGTATCACAGCGGTAGCGAATGACCTGGTATCATCCCCCAGGTCTCGCTGGCGGATGAGGCATTTCTTGTTACGGAATATGAACTCTATGGGGTCCTCAACAGTGATGACATTCTTCCTGGCAGTCTCATTGAGATGTCTGAGCATCGCAGCCAGGGTAGTTGACTTGCCGCTGCCGGAGGGACCGGTTACCAGGATGATGCCCCTCGGCCGGAGTATGAGGTCCTTGAAGATCTGGGGCAGTCCCCATTCATCAATGGACGGGGTGTAGAAGGGAACAAATCGGAAGGCAAGACTGATGACTCCCCTCTGTCGCAAGGCGTTGACCCTGAACCGGGCCAACCCCGGAACCGTATAGGCGAAGTCCAGTTCCCAGTCTCTATCGAAGACTGCCCTCTGTTCATCAGTAGCGACCTGTTCCAAAACGAGTTCAATATCCTTAGCCGTCATGGGCGCCAAGTCCATCTGTGGTATCAGCGCGCCGTCGATGCGCAGCACGGGCGGACTAGGAACCGTCAGGTGCAGGTCTGAAGCCCCCTTATTGACCATTAGCTTGAGAAGCTCGTTTACTTCCATTTCGATAACCCGGTCTTCTGATAGTATCTACCCGGCAATGAACTGGACATCTCCTCGTCTAGGGACTGAACCAGGTCAGGCCGGCGACCCTGATTTCTGACCCATTAGGGCCAGGAATGCTTCGGCTACCACAGGGTCAAACTGAGTCTTCATACAGCGCCTGATTTCGTTCAGGGCCTCCTCTCTCGACATCGCCGGTCGGTAAGGACGGTCGGACGTCATAGCATCAAAGGCGTCGACCACAGCCAGAATCCTGGCTGCCATCGGTATGTCATCGCCCGCTACTATCTGATTAAGCCCGCTGCCGTCATAATGGTCGTGATGGTGCTCAATCATCTCAACCACTCTCTCATTTACGACAGGCTGCACGATGCCTGCACCGACGTGAGCGTGGATCATGATGTGCTCGTATTCTTCCTGTGTCAGCCTGCCCGGTTTGTTCTGAATGAGCTGGTTTACCGCGATCTTCCCCACGTCGTGGAGCAGACTGCCCCAGCGCAGGTCCTCCATGTGGTCTGCCGATAGACCGAGTTCATCCCCCAGTGCCAGTGCTGTCTCTGTCACCCGGCGGGAATGCCCGCCGGTATACTTGTCCTTCGCTTCAAGCGCGCATACCAGCGCCTCAATCGCACCCAGGAACAGCTTTCTGATCTCTCCGGTCTGCTCCTCCACCTTCTCCTCCAGGAATTGCTGGTACTCCCTGATTCTCAACTGCAGATCTCTCTTCTCCAGAGCCCTCTTGACACCCAGCGCAACCTCGTCCAGGTTGAAGGGCTTGCAGATGTAGTCATCAGCGCCCTGCTTAAGACACTGAATGGCGACGCTCATCTCGGTGACGGCCGTAGCCATGATCACTGCGATGTCAGGGTGCTCACTCTTGATCTCGGGGAGCAGTTCGATTCCTGACTTACCCGGCATCTTGATGTCCAGAATGACCAGCGAAGTCGAATTGGCTGTCAGCATGTCCAGCGCCTGCTCGGCGTTATCGGCTTCCTCGCAGCGGTAGCCTTCTCGTGATAGTTTGCGGCTGAGCAGCTGCCTGATGGCAGCCTCGTCGTCTACGATAAGCAATGTCTCACTGGCCATAGTGCTCCTCTCGTAATCGTTGATCTGTGTCATGATGTATCCCCGCCATGGTTAGAATTGTTGATGGGTAGTTCGATAAAGAAGGTGGTTCCTTTGCCCGGCTGGCTCCTGGCATATATCCGCCCGCCATGCTCGGTCACGATGCCGTGGCAGATGCTCAACCCAAGGCCGGTACCTTTGCCCGCCGTTTTGGTGGTGAAGAAAGGGTTGAATAGCTGGGGCAGGTTCTCCTCCGGGATGCCCGGGCCGTCATCGGCGACTGAGATCACCACGCTGCTGTTTCGCTTCTTGGCCCCGATGGTCAGGGTTCCCTTCTTGTTTGCCTCAATCATGAAATACTCTGCGTTGATGATGAGGTTGAGCAAGACTTGCTGCATCTGGAAATAGTCGACCATGATATCGGGGAGGCCGGCGGCGAATCGCTTCTGGACCTCGATATTGTTCAGTCTGTGTTCGTAGGCGCGTAATCTCAGCACGTCGTCAACAATCACGTTGATCCTGTTGGCCTGTTTCACAGGGGGGTGCTTTCTGGCGAATGTCAACAGGTTCTTGGTTACTTCGGCAGCCCGCCGGGCCTCGCTGTAGATAAGCTGCAGGTCCTCACGGATGTCATCAGGAATATCCCTCTCCATGAGCAACTGGGAGAAGCCGATGACGCTGGTAAGCGGGTTGTTAAGCTCATGAGCAGTGCCGGCGGCCAGTTCACCGATGGAGGCCAATCGATCGGTCATCATCAACTGCAGCGACTGCTGATTGCGCTCGGTGACGTCCCTGGTGACATGCACAGTGCCAGTTACCTCACCTTTCTCGTCGAAGATCGGCGATGTGGTCAGCTCAAGACAAATGCCGTTATCGGGCTTCAGGAACTCTGTTCCGGCTGGCTTGCCGCTCTGCAATGTGTCTCTGTGAGGACAGCCCGGCACGGGTTCCCTGGTGCCATGTACGACCTCGTAGCAGTGCTTACCGACGATTTCACTGGGGCGCATGCCGAAACGGTCAGCGAATGCCCTGTTCACCAGGCGCAGTCGGAAGTCGCAACTGTGAATGGAAACGGCGTCGCTGATGGAGTCGAAGGTCTCCCTCCATTCCTCGGCTGCCTGCCTAATCTCCTTCTCCATCTTCTTTCGCTTGCTGATGTTGCTATATATGACGTATATCCCCACCAATCTGCCCTCAAGGCGCAGGGGATAGCCTACTACGGAGACATCTACCAGGCTTCCGTCCTTGCGTTTCCTGACCTCCTCTTCCCGAACGAACCTGCCGTGCAGAACCGCCCGGGATAATGCGGCAGCTTCTCTCCTCCGGTCATCGGGGATAACGAGTTCGTTGATAGGCTGTCCTATGACTTCCTCAGCACCGTAGCCAAAGAGCTTCTGGAAGCCCCTGTTGGCCTGTATGACCCGTTCATCCGTGTCCAGCATGACGATAGCGTCGGGGGAGTTCTCAAATAATTGGCGGAACTGAGCCCTCTGAAGCTTGAGCGCTTCCTCCGCCCGCTTGCGCTCCGTGATGTCCTCCAGAATGCCATCGAAATACATCACCTGTCCCTTATCGTCTCTTACCGGCACCGTCACCTCGGAGACAATGATCTCACTGCCGTCCTTTTTCCTGCAATGTGTCTCTCCCTCCACCGCCTGGTCAGCCGATTCGAGTTCCCTGATTGCCTCATCCCTCTCCTCCCCGTTGTGGTAGAGTTCGGCGACATCGATACGGAGCAATTCCTCACGTGAGTACCCGGTGATCTGTTCCAGAGCCCGGTTCACCTCGAGAAACTTCCCCTTTGGCCCCGGCGTGCTCCGGAATATCCCCTGGTTCACATTGTTCACCAAACTGCGGTACCTTTCTTCGCTTTCCCGCAGTGCCTCTTCGGCCTGTTTGCGCTCGGTGATGTCACGTGCAATGCCGCGAAAGCCGACGATCTCGCCGTTGTGATCTCGCAGAGGAGAAACCGAGGTGTCCACGAACCAGGGGCTGCCATTTCTGGGCACGATTTGCCAGGCGAATCCTTTGTTCGGTTTGCCGCTGCGGTACACCTCATTGAAAACTCGAAACACCGATTCGATGTCATCTGGAACGGTGAAGTTCTTGTAGCTCATGC
>JACUUR010000066.1 GCA_014859205.1 Dehalococcoidia bacterium
AAAGCCTCGCACTGCATAGATCACCCTCACCTGAATCCTCTCCCTTAAAGGGAGAGGAGAATAGTAACCTATGTCCCCGGTTGCACAGCCTCGCTGAGATTGCCACGCCCCGACATGTCGGGGCTCGCAATGACAGGGGGCAGCACGAGGCTGAAGCCTCGAACTACATTCCTGATAGCCTCCGGTGCATTGTTCGGTTCTGCTCCGCTTGGCTCACCCTAACCCTCTCCAGCAAGTGGAGAGGGAATAGCGCTGCCAAGCTATGCGCCTCCTTTCGAGCTAGTCATCTGAGGGTTCCTCGCCTTCGGACTCATCGCCGGGAGGCTCCGGGAGCCGCTCCCCATCCCATAACTCCTCGGGGGTGTAGTAGGGGGGTTCCCAGGATGAGTAGGGGAGTTCCACGTCATTGATGTAGTCCAGGGTTGCCAGGTCGTTCATCCTGATCATGGCCTCAGAGACGGTGTAGAGCACATCGCCTATGTAGAGCGACCTCTGGACCGTGAAGGGGGAGTAGCAGTAGTAGTAGTACTGCTCCTCATCAGGTGGGGCATCGAAATGGGTGATGCCGCCGTCCAGCCTGATCCCCTCCTCCGGCGACACATGGAACACATAGGCTCCCTGCCAGACGTACTTGCCCCAGGCCCAGTCCGGAACGCCATCGGGATAGTCGGCCTCATCTATCTCGGCCACGCAGACGGGTATCACCATCAGGTTCCTGGACTTGTCGAACAGAAAGGCCTTGTGGTCCCAGGAGACCGGGGAGTCGGTTCCCCGCTCACCTATCTCGAACGTGGACAGCTCCTGCGGGTTGCTGACATCGCTGACGTCGAAGAACGAGATCTTGACGCCCTGCATCCAGGAGAATCTCCCATCCTCGGCCTCCTCCGTCTCCTTGCCTATGCCGATGAGGTGGTTCTCATCGTAGAGATGGAGGTAGTCCGAGTAGCCGGTTATCTTCAGTTCGCCCAGAACGCGGGGGTTGAGGGGGTCCTTCAGGTCTATGACGAAGAGGGGGTCGATTATCTCGAAGGTTACCAGGTAGGCCCTCTCGCCCATGAACCTGGCCGAGAAGATCCTCTCGGTGGGAGCAAGGTCCTCCAGTCTGCCCGCGATATTAAGGTCCATGTCCAGAGTGTAGATGTGGTTGAGCGATTGCTCTCCCCAGGTAGTGGTGGCCACCCTGAAATAGCCCTCATACTGATCCATGGAGAACTGATTGAGCACCATGCCCGGCACTTCGCCGCTGGCAACATACTCAATCTCGAGGCCGTCAATGTGAATCCGGTGGATGGCGGTGGTCTGAGATTCCCACATGATCCTGCCCCAAATGGGGATGGTGAGGTAGATGTTATCCGGCGAGACGTACAGGTTGCTGCTGTACCCCAGCATGATGGTCTCAACAGCCGGCTCCAGATCATCGTTCTGGATATCCAGGGCAATGATGGTGGTGTACTGATAGAAGTAGTCGTAGGCATCGTAATAGTAGATGTCCGTGGCCGGTATCTCCTGCTCATCTTCGTCAACATAGATCCCGGGAAGGCGCACCTCGCCGTCCTGGTCGTAGACGGACTCGTTAACCACCACATACACGTAATCGCCTATCATACGTGAGCTGACGTAGTTGCCCTCGACAGAGATCTCCCTCTCAAGCGAGGGGTCCTCCCTGTCTGAGACATCATATACTTTGATGGAGGTCCGGGGCGTGTAAGGCATGTAAGGCCCGATTACGTCCGTCCCGACGGGCATATCATAATAGTAGTAGGGCAAGCCGCCCTCCAGAACGACCAGTCTGTCTCCGTTGATGAACAGGCCCATGGCCATGCCTTCGAGCTCGATTTCGGAGAGGACCGCAGCCTGTTCAGGAGGATAGGCCCTGACTATGATGACCCGGGCACCCGAGACGACGTAGATGTATTGTCCGTCGGTCTTAACTATATCTGCCTCATCCACCCCGGCCACCTGGATGTTTGTCGCAGAGTAGTCCGGGCCGGAGGCCTCGGGGGCCGGCGCAGGTGCGCCTGCGTCGGCTTCAGCCCTGGCCAGCCAGAAGCCGCCGATATCCTTTGTGTTGGCGTTCACGAATTTCTTCAGCTGGTCATACGAGGAGAACCTGCTGATCTCATGCGCCGAAGCAGGCTCGGAGCACTGCAGGCTCACCAGCGCAGACGCGATCAGCACCAGGCATAAAGCCACGCTGAGCATTCTGTTTTTCATTTTCGTTTACCTCCATTCAATGTCTAGAGTTGTTTGGTCCTGTTCTAACTTGGCACTCAGATCCGTTGAAACGCGTTCAGTTTGTTCATGAAAGCTCCACCTCGTTGATGTAGTCCAGGGTTGCCAGGTCATTCATCTTGATCATGGCCTCGGAGATGGTGTAGAGCACATCGCCTATGTAGAGCGACCGCTGCACCGAGAAGGGAGAGGCAGTGCCGTAGTAGCGCTGCGGCAGTTGGTCGGGGCTCTCAATGTGGGTGATGCCGCCCTCAAGGCTGATGCCTTGATCCGGCGACACGTGGAACACATAAGCGCCCTGCCAGACCGGCTCGCCCCAGGCCTGCGCCGGGACCCGGCCGGAGTACTTCGCCTCGTCTATCTCAGCCACCAGGACGGGCAGCACCATCAGGTTCCTGGACCTATCGAACAGCAGTGCCTTGTGATCGCGCAGAACCGGGGAGTCGGTCCCCCGGTGTCCTATCTCGCACGTGGCTATCTCCAGCGGGTTGCTGACATCGCTGACATCGAACAGCGAGATCTTCACGCCCTGAAACCAGGCAAAGTCTCCCTCCTCTGCCTCCACCGCCTCCTTGCCTATTCCTATCAGATGGTTCTCATCGTAGGGATGAAGGTAGTCCGAGTAGCCGGTTATCTTCAGCTCGCCCAGAACCTGAGGGTTGCGGGGGTCCGCCAGATCGATGACGAAGAGGGGGTCGATCTTCTTAAAGGTCACCAGGTAGCCCTTCTCCCCCATGAACCTGGCCGAATGAATCCTTTCTCCGGGGGCAAGGTCCTGCACGGAGCCCACGACCTTCAGGTCCATGTCCAGAATGTACACATGGTTTAGCGACGGCGCGAATTCGGCCTCGGTCAGCACGTCGAGGGAATTGAACAGCTCATCGAGGAAAAGCCGCAGGCTGAGCATTGATCCCGGGTTGGTGTTGGTCGCCACCCGAAAGTAGCCGTCGTACTCATCCATGGAGAACTGATTTAGCACCTTGCCGGGGACCTCACCACCGGCCGCGTACTCCATCTGATCGCCGTTTATGCTGATGCGGTGGATGGATGTTTGCCGGGAGTGCCAGGTGCCGCCTCCCCACACAGGGAAGGTGAGGTAGATATTCTCCTCAGATACGTACAGGGTGCTGCTGGCTCCCAGCAGGATGGTCTCGATAACCGGCTCGCGGTCATCGTCCTGGGTGTGCAGGGCGATGATACTGGTGTAGGTGTAGTACCGATCGTAGGCATCGTAGTAGTAGACAGCGTCAGGCGATATCTCGCTCTCCTGGCCGTCCACACTGACCACGGGCAGGCGCACGGCGCCATCCTGGTCGTATACGGACTCGTTAACCACCACATAAACGTAATCGCCTATCATCCGCGAGCTTACATAGTTGCCATCGGAGGATAGCTCCCTGCTCAAGAAGGGGCCCTGTCTGTCTGAGATATCATATACTCCGATAGAGGTGCCGGACACGTAAGACAGCTCGACCTCAGAGGGCATGCCGGAGATGCGGTAGTAGGTCGGTACTCCCTCGATCACCACCAGCCTGTCCCCGTTGATGAACAGGCCCAATGGCCTTCCCTGCAGCTCGATCTCCGCCAGAACCTGAGCGTCCTCGGGCGGATAGGCTTTGACTATGAAGATCGTGCTCCCCGAAGCCAGGTATATATACTCCCCATCGGTCTTGACTATATCCGCCTCGTCCACCCCGGCCACCTGGATATTGGTGGTGGAGTACTCCACGGGGGCCGAAGACCCGGTTATTAGGGAAAACACAGGCCCGGGGGCGGGGGTGAAAGCCACGGCGTCCATCTCCATACGCGCTGTGCTGAAGAGGATGGGCCTGGACTTGGTGTTAATGTTGATGAACTCCGTCAACTCGTCGTAAGAGGCGAACCGGCTCATCTGATGATCTACGGGCTGCATCACGTTGAGCAAGCCCAGCACCGCTATGAGGACCACAGCGGCAGTGACGGGCACCAGTACCTTCGCCCAGTCCGTGAAAGTCCTGCTCCTGAAGCGCCGCGAGCCGAGCAGGGCGGTTTTCAGTGCCTGTCTATGACCGAGTAGCTCGATGTCCGGAGTTTCCAGGTTTTCCAGTTTGTTGATTAAGTCTTCGTGTTTCATCAATTTCATCTCCTTCCTTAACTATAATGCAGAAGGCGGCAAAAGGTTGCATTACCGTCCTGGACATCAGGTTAGCAGGAGTTCTTGCTCGCAATAATCCAGGATTCATTGTCTCGAATACGGTCTACTATCTCGAATTCATCACTGAAGGGCCCGATGGCCTTCAGAGAATGGTTACCATCTTGCTTTACAAGTTCGTACGGTGACCACCAAACCGTGTATTTTCCTGGTGGCATCCGTTCAGTAAAATCCCAGGTAAAGGAAGAAGTCTCCTCCGGTTCTAGCAGTGGTGGTTTGTAGTCGGGGGTTACCAGATCCGAGATCCTTACCCTGATGTCAACGTCTTCGCCATCAACCCCCCAGTCACCTATCTCTATGGTCTTGTCCGATAAGTTGGTAAAGTGGATTGTCACCTCTTCACCTATCAAATACTGCTCTTTGTCTGTTTGAACCCATTCGGGCCCAGGTTCAGGGCGACCTATGATAAGCAGGATGATCATTACAGAAACAAGAGCCACACCCAGGGCAATCACAAGCTTTGTCCTTTTCGTCATCTGCTGTCCTGCTCCAGACTATAGTGCAAGGCCCAGGTATCAGCTCGGCTAGCCCCCTGGCCTATCATTACCCCGGGCAAACACCCTCGGTCATGCTTCATCGACCTGCAAGCTCTCAGCGTCAACCTGGTAACATCCTTGCTAGGCCAGGCCAATTACTATACAGCCAGTCTATCAGGTACCCATATACCGTCACTGTCTTTGTTCCGACTTCTCTAAGCTCGGAAATCGGCATGCCGATGCAGACCTCTCCCATTTCGGGATAATCAGGGTCAATCGGAGCACATGACTCAGCTACACCGACCTGGTAAAACTCAGTTTCGGCGACCTCTATGACGGGGGCGGCGAACACCATGACAATTGCTGCTCCAATCGCAAAGAGAGTGATGGCTCTGATTACGCCTATCCTGCTGATTATTCTGCTCTTCATTGCTGCCCGCCGTTATCCACTTCTGCTAACCATTAGTAACAGTGATTTCTATAGGACCAGTAGCTATCCTGCTCCTTGTTAACTCTTTTACTCGTTCGGTCATATCATCACGTATGAAGCGTTCATAGTTCTTACCTTCAAATAATTCTTCCCAGGGACACTTGTTGGCAAGTAGAGTAGTTGTGGCAATCAGTTCATATTCGCCCGGAAAGTCTATCCTCCAGGTGTCTTCTATCGTCATTCTTTGTCCGAGTTCAAGAGGTGTTGTCACCCCGATATCAAGGTAGAGTCTGTGGTGACCGAAGAGGTCATTTGCTACATGTTTTCCGTCCGCGCCAAATATGACGAATCGGATGACAGGGAACCCATGGTACAATCGTATTTTGTCCTGTCCTACATACTCCAGTGTTGCTTTTAGCGCAAGAATTCCCCCGGCTTTGACTTCTTTAGGAGCTTCCACTGACAAGATGAAATCTGATGTTCTGACCTCTTTGGGACAGCCTGCACCTAGCGATTCAGCTTGATCAGTGTTTGCCTCTGAGTAGCAGTCAGTTTCCGGCGGACTAAGCCTGTGTGGCGGTGCTCCTGTATCTGGTTCTCTTGAGTGTGAAGGCTCAGCAGGCGGGGCAAGGTCGAAGTCTCGCGGCAGTACAGGCGTAGCTGGCTGCGCATTCTTGAGATAGGGGCAGTCATCCAGATCTACCAGAACCCAGTCATCTGGGTCAGGTGTTGTCGGTTCGCGCCCGATACCGATGGATTTCTCCCACAGAAGGGTGGCTTCGTGCGCGCTGAGGCTGCGGTGCTCAGGGCGTTCCAGAACGATGCACCACTTACCGTCGCCAAGGTAATACTCTCGCCACTTATAGAGGGTATTATCAATGACCTTCATAACTGCCCACGAAGGTACTGTTTCATTGAGGTCGTTGGGGCAATCCACGACCGCCAGCAAGGGCGGGGCATCCGGTGTTGCAGCTCTTTCAAGCAGTTGCCTGGCTTCCTCCGCGCTAAGCCTGCGCTGCTCAGGGTTCTCTATGGCGAAGCACCACTTGCCTCGGCCGAGATAGTAGCTTCGCACCTCATAGAGGGTCCCGTCGACTAAAGGCATAGTTTTCCATGACGGGAGTGTTTCGTCGAGGTCGTCCGGACAATCTACGACTGTGAGGACGTAATGATCCTCCTCTGCTGGATCATCGGCAAATGCTGGGAGTCCTCCCATCAACAATCCCAGCACCAGCATCGCGCCACACAGAAGGGTTAGTTTACTCTTTATCATCTTCTCGCCTACTGTCCATTCCTGCAGTCAAACCCTGCAATATCTGATTTGTGCTGTTAGTCATCGCCTCTATATCTTTGAAATGCCGGTTGCACGATACTCGGTCCAGAGCTCTGGTTACTGCTATTTCATTCGGCTCTATCCATATAACGCAGAGGGCCGAAAAAGGTTGCATTATCCGGCTTCTCTCAGCTTCTCGATCGCCCGGTGGAGGAGGGATTTCACCGTTCCCTCCTTCTTGCCCAGGATTTCGGCGATCTCTTTGATCTGTTTCTGCTCGAAGAATCTGAGGGCGATGACCTCCTGGTATCTGGCGGGGAGGCGGACGATTCTGGCCCGGATTTCCAGGAAGTCCTGATGGCGTTTGAGCTTCTCCTGTGCCTCGATCAGATCGGCCTCGGGGTCACTACGTGATATGGCCTCAAAACCGTGTTCCTGCAGTTCCTCCAGAGAGGTCGACTTCCTGTACTCGGGCCTACGGTAGTACTGGCTGACCTCGTTGCTGGCGATCCTGTAGAGCCAGGCGGAAAAGGGGACGTTGCGCCAGCGGAACTGCCAGAGCTTATTCAGGGCCTTGAAGAAGGTCTCCGAGGTGATATCCCGGGCAGCCTCGAGGTCGGCGGTGCGCCTGAGGACGTAGCCGAAGATCCGGGGGTAGTAGTGGTCGTAAAGGGCGGCAAAGGCGGCGGGGTCCTTCTGGGCCCGCTTGACCAGGTCCCGTTCTGCGTTCAGATCCATGTCGGCACCCGCGCAGATTATCCATGCCCTGCAGGTTAAGTGTACTAGTAACGGTGCAGTTTTTCCAGAGTTGGCGGGCGGCGGCGGGGGTCACGTCATAACTCCCCCTAACCCCCTCTCGCAGCGAGTGACCAATGCCAAAGCTCAAATGTCGAGGCAAATCTCAATGTCAAAATCCAAATGACAAAGTGGTGTTGGGTGGGGGCACCCCCACACCCCAGGCGGGGCCAAGCCCCGCCACTACATTCGCAAGGACTTCAGGGCGTCTCGGGTGAGTTAAGTGCGAGCTTGCCGGAGGAATCCCCCTCACTCTAACTCTCTCCCGCCAGGGGAGAGAGGAATTCACGGTTGTAGTGCGACCCTTCAGAGCCTGCCCCGACCCGAGTCGGGGGTCGTGCCACACCACCAGCACGAGGTGCCGATTCGATCGAGCATCTCCGACATGAGTCGCGAGTCATCGGACCTCGGCCAGGTCGGGACTAAAGCCTCGTACTACGTCGGACTCCTAGGCCGACCGGGTGGTTACCGGGGACGAGCGTCAGGGGCTGCGTCGCCGGGGAGATCAGAGGCGAGCTCGCGGTGATAGGCGAACAGGGCGGGCACGCCGCCGGTATGGATGAAGACCACCGTGTCCCTGGGAGTGAAGCGGCCCCTGCGGATGAGGTCTATCAGTCCGGCCAGGCCCTTTCCGCTGTAGACGGGATCCAGGAAGATCCCTTCGGTCTGGGCCAGCAGCCTGATGGCATCAACGCATTGCCCGGTCGGTATGCCGTAGCCCTCGCCTATATAGTCGTCGAACACCGTCACCTCATCGGAGGCGACGCTCACATCCAGGGCCAGCAATCTGGCGGTGTCGTTGGCCAGGGCGACGACCTTATCTACCGCCAGGCTTTGCTCATAGGCGACGCTGATGCCGACCACCGCAGAGGCGACCTGCAGTGCCTTGAATCCCAGCACCAGTCCGGCCTGGGTGCCCCCTCCGCTATGGGCCAGGACCACATATTGAGCGTGTATGCTCGCTTCTCCTAGCTGCGCGGCCAGCTCTTCGGCAGCGTTGACCCAGCCGGCGGTGCCCAGGGCATTCTCGGCTCCCGCCGGAATGACCAGCGGATTGCGTCCCTGCTCACGCAGTTCGTCGGCAAGCTCGTTCATGATCCCGGGCGCGGCGGAGAACTTCTCACCGGGGGCGGCCTCGACGATACGGACCGTGGAGTTGAGGAGATTCTGCAGCAGGAGATTGCCCTGTATCTGTTCATGAACGCCCCTGACCAGCACCAGGTAGGCCTCCATGCCCAGCCTGCGGGCGGCGGCGGCGGTCTGCAGGGCGTGGTTTGACTGCGAGCTACCGCTGGTGATGAGGGTGTCGATTCCTTTCCGTTGGGCATCGGCCAGCACATACTCGAGTTTGCGGCACTTGTTGCCACCCAGCGCCAGGCCGGTCAGGTCGTCGCGCTTGATGAACAGGCGGGGCCCGCCCAGGGCGGCCGAGAGACGCGGCAGCTCATGGAGTGGGGTGGGCCAGTGCCCCAGGATGATGCGGGGCAGGCTAGCGGTCAGCGGTGCCATGATCTCTCCTTATTGTTATGTGCATGCACAGGCACTACTCTCCGGGTATGGTCAGTCCCCGGTCGCGGGCGGCGGCCTTGAGTCGCTCGTCGGCGCAGGAGAAGACAACCGGCGACTCTAGCTTATCGGCCAGAGCCAGCGCGGAGGCAAAGTGTATGGCATCGAACCCCCGCAGGTCGTGTCCTTCAGTCAGGTCTCCAGCCAGGTTGATGATGGCCTCAGACAGATCAACGGACAGATAGGCCGGCCATTCCTCACGAAAGCTGTCCAAAACATGGCGGTATTCATCTTCGCTCAGCCCGCCCTGACGTCGCTTCCTCGCAAAAGCCGCCCGGGCCTCGACATGGGCAATGGTGGCGGTCGCCACCGCAGTTGCCCCGGCGACCTGATCCCGAACCTCCTGTGAGCCTGCCTCCTCCACATAGAGCTTGACCAGCGAGCTGGTGTCCAGATAGAGAATCACTCTCTGCCCTCAAGGACGATGTCGGAGAGCGGCTTGCCCCTTACAATCACGGGCCGGGTTGAACCTGTGGGCTTGCCGCCTTCCCAGGCGGCGAAGCCTTCTCTGGTCAGGCCCATCAGCTTGTCAACGACCTCCGTATCCCCGGTAGGCACGATGACTGCCACGGCCTGCCCCCGGTCGGTGACGGTGACGTGCTGTCCCTCTCTAACCCGGCCCATGTAGAAACTGAGCCTGTTCTTCAGTTCTCGTATGCCTATTCTGTACAAGTTGCCCTCCCCGTTTGGTGGCTACATTATACGCTTTTGTAGCCACATGTGTCAAGCTAATGCCCGATAACCACCAGAACCCCGCAACGACGCCTCAAGCTCCAAATCACAAGCACCAAGCTCCAGGCAA
>JACUUR010000067.1 GCA_014859205.1 Dehalococcoidia bacterium
AATGCACTTGATTGGGTCTTGTTTCTACTATAAAATGCAGTAGAAGGAGGGGAAAATGAGAACTGTGTTGAGAGGGAGAGAATTCACAGTCTCCGCTGAGGAGGTTAAGGAGGTCGCCGGTAAGCTTTCGCCCCAGCCGGTGAGAAGGCATGCTATTGTGGTGAATGGTCACCATTTCCCTCCCAAGCAACTTCTTGAGGCAGTCCTTGAGGCAAAGGGCATAAGGATGGACCGTCTTGCCTATACCTCTAAGGACGCTTACTACCTTTTCACCCGCCTGGGTTTCGCTCATGTGCGGCTGGGTGAGAAGACAGAAGGCATTGAGGCGCTTAAGAGATTAACCGGAACAATCGCCGTGGGCGGAGACGCTCTCAGGGATTCTGAAAGCTACTATGAGTAGGGCCGTGGTGGATACTAACCTCATCGTCGCTCTTATGGACGAGCGAGACCTACATCACCGGAGGGCATTGCAGGTATTGACCGAAATAGAAGATGCTGGCGTGGAGGTGCTATATGTGGACTGCGTGATCAACGAGGTTTATACAGTTATGGCCAGAAGGTTCGCTGAAAGGAGCATATCCGATGACTTCCCCCGCATCGCTGATGACATAACTTCCTCCCTGGCGAATGTGAGGATGATCACTGCCTACCGATATCTTCCCAAGATTCACCTTGAGGTGGTGGAACTCATGAAGCAAACTAAAGGGAGGCTCAACTACCATGATGCGCTTATAGCTTTGACTTTAAGGGAGGAGGGGATAAGTGGAATCATAACCCTGCATAGGGACTTCGACGAGATAGCCTGGTTGGAGAGGATAGGGTGAAAAGCAGTGTGGAGAGGTCCTCTGCCATTTGGAAACTACAGCCGGTGAGAGGAGATAGCTGCATTGGACGCATGGGCAAAGCTACGGCGAGATGATAGCGGAGACGTTGTTGCCTGGCACCCACTGCTGGACCACTGCCTGGATGTCGCGGCCGTCTGTTCGGCCCTGCTCGACAACCCGGTCCTGCGCAGCCGCCTGGCCCGTCTCGGTGATCAAGCCGACCTTGATCTTGCCCAGCGCCACCGTTTGGCCATCCTTGCTGGATTGCACGACATAGGGAAGGCCAACCACGGCTTTCACAACCGGTGGAATGCGAACGCTCGCCCACATGCCGGGCACGTTGGCGAGGTCCTGGCCGTCATCAATCGTCCCGAACATCCCTTGGCTCGCTCCCTGGCTGAAGTTCTACGAGTCGAGAAGATGCTCACCTGGTGCATCGGCCCAGAAGGGCTGGTACAACTATTACTGGCAAGCTTCTGGCACCATGGCCGGCCCGTTGAGATTGAGCCACATCGCTTTAGTGATGAACTATGGCATGAGGCTGACGGCTATGACCCCTTAGTCGTGATAGAGGCGATTGTGGACCGGCTCTGGGATACCTATCCAGAGACCCAAAGTGGAGCGTCGCTCCCGGACACACCGACGTTTGGCCACGCTTTCATGGGACTGGTGACGCTGGCTGACTGGCTTGGGTCGGATACACGTTTCTTCGCCCTGAGCTCTGGTCGGGAACCAGAACGAGCGGCATTCGCTAAGCATAAAGCTATCGAGTCCATTGCCCAAGTAGGAGCTGATGCTCGTATCTTCCGTCAGCGCCTACCGTCGGGGGTGCCGGACTTTGAAACGTTCTTTGATGGCAAAGTACCCAGACCAGCCCAACGGGCGATGGTTGAGCAGCCTCTGCCTCAGGGAGCCAGCACCCTTATTCTTGAAGCTGAGACCGGCTCCGGCAAGACGGAGGCAGCCCTCTACTGGTTCCTCAGGCTCTTTGGCGCAGGGCTGGTAGACGGCCTCTATTTCGCCCTGCCGACGCGGGCTGCGGCACAGCAGATCTATGAGCGAGTGAACAGGGCTATTCAGCGTATTTTTGGCCAAGATGCCCCGCCGGTTGTCCTGGCCGTGCCTGGCTACATCAAGGTGGACGAGGTCTCAGGGCGATTGCTCCCTGACTTTGGGGTGTTCTGGCCGGAAGATGAGGTCGAGCGGCTGCGCTACCGGGGATGGGCAGGCGAGCGGCCCAAACGCTACATGGCCGCGACCATCGTGGTGGGGACGATCGACCAGGTGCTGCTCTCGACCCTTAAAGTAGCCCACAGCCACATGCGGGCGACAGCCCTACTGCGCCATCTGATAGTGGTTGATGAGGTCCATGCTTCGGACGCTTACATGTCTTCCGTGCTAGTGGAGGCACTTCGGTTTCACATGGCGGCTGGAGGCCATGCCCTGCTGATGTCGGCTACCCTCGGCAGCCGTGCCAGAGGCCGTCTTCTGGCACTGGGCCGTGCAGCCGACCTCGCCTTCGACGAGGCGGCTTGCCTTCCCTATCCAACGATTGTTTTACGGGATGCCAATGGCACGCGAACCACGGACTTCCCCCACTGTGACTATACCAGGTCAATCCAAAGGGATACACGCCCTTTGGCTGGAGACGTAAGTGAGCTGGTAAGGCAAGCCTTCAACAAGGCCCGCAGAGGTGCTCGAGTGCTGGTCCTGCGCAACACAGTGAGAGCAGCGGTGGAGACCCAGGCTGCACTGGAGGATGCTGCCGGCCACGACGCCCCAGAGCTCTTTCGGTGTCGTGAAGTTCCCGCCCCTCACCATGGCAGGTTCGCAGCCGAGGATCGCAAGACCCTTGATCAATCGTTGCTGGATACATTTGGTCGGGACAGCCTGACAAGGGGCTGTATCGTGGTAACTACCCAGACAGTAGAGCAGAGCCTGGATATAGACTTTGACATCCTTTTTACTGACCTCTGTCCCATGGATGTTCTGCTTCAGCGGGCTGGTAGACTACACCGCTGGCCCGACCGATCTCCCGTTCCTGGCTTCGAGGTGCCTCGCCTCGTGGTCATAGTGCCCGCCGAACGCGACCTCAGTCGCTATATCCATCAGAACGGCCAGGCGTATGGCCCACATGGACTGGGGACTGTTTACGACGACCTCTGCACCATCGAGCTAACTTGGAGAAGCCTTGAAGCCCGGCCTGCGCTGGAGATTCCGGCCATGAACCGTCGCCTGGTCGAGGAAGCGACACACCCCGGAGTGGTGGACAACCTCGTTCGTGAAGCGGGGGAGCCATGGGGCAAACACCGAGAAACAGTGTGGGGCTCTCGGGCAGCCGAAAGCCAGATCGGCAGGCTCGGTTGCGTCGAGCGCGACAAGAACTTAAACGAAATGAGGCCATTCGGCGAACTGAACGAAAACATACGCACCCGGCTTGGGGAGGATGACAGGCTCGTGACATTCGCGAATACTCTGACGACGCCCTTCCGCAACGAGATCAGAGGTCTCACCATCCCGGGCCACCTGACAAGGGGTATCTCGCCTACTGCTGTCCCAGAGAAGGTCTGCGGCAACGAAAACGGTTTTGACTTCCTTTTCGGCGGGAAACGTTTTCGGTATAATCGTTACGGGCTGGAGCAGGTCAATGCATAATCTCCTAACCGAACCGCTTCTGGGGGTGCGCCGGACCGATGGCGGAAGCCACGAGGTGTCGTTACCGAAAGTCCTTGCCGGCCTGGTCAGCGGTCAGGTTGACTCCTTCACCGGAATGATGCCCCACCAGCGCCATGCCTGGTTCGCCTTTCTGGTCCAGCTTTCCGCCATCGCACTTCACCGGGCACAGAGGGACGCAATGTCGGAGGAACCAGGCGAATGGACCGCGCTGCTGCGAGGGCTGACCAGGGCATGGCCCGACGACGAGCCCTGGAGGCTGGTTGTGGAGGATGTGAAACAGCCTGCGTTCATGCAGCCTCCTGTGCCTGAGGGAGCACTTGATGACAGGAATTGGAAACGAGTGCGTTTGCCGGCCGAGATTGACATCCTGGTGACCACCAAAAACCACGATGTGAAGAGGAATCGGATTGCCATCGCTCGCCCGGAGCACTGGGTATATGCGCTGACGACCCTTCAGACGATGCAGGGGTACTCGGGCGGCGGTGGTAGACTTCATGGGATCAGCCGGATGAATAGCGGCGTAGGTAATCGCCCCTACGTAGCTCTTGCCCACTCACCAAGCTGGGGAGTTCGCTTCCGGCGGGACACCGCTGCGCTGTTGCGCGGACGCCAGCGCATTCTACAAGACTATGATCTGTTCCAGGAGGAAGATGGACTTGCCCTCCTCTGGCTGGAATCCTGGGATGGGGAAGAGCAGCTCTCAATTCGAAACCTGGACCCCTATTACATAGAGGTCTGTCGGCGAGTGCGACTGGCCCAGGATGAAAGCGGCATCCTGGGCCTACGGACTAATGCGAAGGAGCGCATCGCCGGCACCAAACAGATAAAGGGGAACACAGGAGACCCTTGGACGCCCGTGTCGGTGCCTAAGAAGGGCACAGCCACGGCGCTCACAGTCAATAAGTCGGGTTTCACCTACAAGCGGTTGCACGAGGTTCTTCTGGGTTCAGACTACAAGCCAGGACTGTGCCTGGAGGCCCAACCGGAAGACGGGGCGGGTGATGTACTTTTGCTGGCCTGGGCTTTCGCCAGAGACGGTGTAGGTAAAACGGGAGGGCAGCACGAGAAGACCGTACCGGTGCCGGCGAAGGTTCGCCATCTTTTGCTTGACCCATCGCAACGCAGCTGGCTGGGGGAGAGAGCACGAGCGAGGGTTAGAGAGGCACACGACTGCAAATCCAGAGTTCTGCGTCCCGCGCTGCGGTATCTGCTTCAAGGCGGACCGGATTCAGATCGCCTCGATAGAAAGGATACCCGTGACAGGCCTTTCAGTGACCGCTTCGACCCACGCGTCGATGATATCTTCTTTCAGGAGCTCTGGAAGTCAGTCGATCTCGACGAAGATGAGGCCCGGCGCCGGTGGGTGAAGCAGCTTGATGACATCGGGTGGCGTATTCTAAAGGAGGCAGAGAGATCCGCGCCGGTACCTCAAGCAAGGCGCGCCAGGGCTGTCGCGGTGGCGGAGATACATTACCGACGATTACGTCGCAAGACATTCTCGGACATATTCGAAGGAGAAACCCGAACATGAGCGATTTGTCGTCTATCGTCTACAGCATCCACAGCGCAATGCGAAAGGGTACGATCGGGCCGGGAGAGATGGCGGATTTGAGGAGGCTCGACCCACAAAACCCCGACAGGCTGGCCTTCTGGCAAGTCATAGTCAGATGGGTGGAGGGTGAGTTCCCCCTCTCCGACGAACAGACCCAACGCTGGGCGGCAGTCCTCCAGGGCTGGGCAGTTCTCGGACCGGACCTGCATCATCCCAAATGCCCGTTGGGGCGGGCAATGGAGGGGGCGGGGATGGCCGAGTCGCGGCTGTCGCGACTCCTTCGCGCGCCGGACTCACAGTTCCCGGAGGCAGCGGTCCGCCTCTGCCGCTTCATGAGGGCAAAGCGAGAACCTTTCAACTGGACCGAGTTTGCCCGATGGGTGCTTGCCGATAACCGTGATCAGGCCAATGACCGGATCGCGCAGGATTACTACCGTGCAAAGATTGCCAAAGAAAGGAGAGGTAAAGCATGACAGAATGCAGGTTTCTTCAGATTCATTATCTGACCTCGTACCCGGCGTCCCTGCTCAACCGCGATGATGCAGGGTACGCCAAACGCATCCCCTTTGGGAATGCCGACCGTGTGAGAATCTCCTCACAATGTCTCAAACGCCACTGGCGTAAGCACTGGAAGGAAGAAGAGGAGGAATTCCTCAAGGAAATTGGATGGGAGCCTTCAGTGCGTTCGCGGCGCATCTTTGAGGAGAAGATTGCCCGCCCTCTGATACAGGAAGGGCTCGACGAGGAAACGGTACGCGCCGTGCTGGAGAACTTCCAGCGGGAGATCTTGGCTGGAAGGGAAGAAACAGAGAGGGAGCAAGGAGGCGATGAGACGACCGCGCCTGAGGAAGAGGATGTGGAGGAGAAGGAGGAAAAACTGGTTACGAGCAAGCAGGTGATCGTGCTGGGCGTGCCAGAGATAGAGTACATCAAGAAGACTGCCCGTGAAATCGTGCGTTCATCTAAGGACGCCGAAGATGCCAAGAGTAAGACCAATCTGAAGAAGAAAAAGGGTCTACTCTCGCTTGAAGAGCACAAGAAAGTCCTTAAGGCTCTCGGTAAAGCCCAGGGATTCGATGCGGCGCTCTTTGGACGGATGGTGACCTCTGACATCCTGGCGCGGGGCGATGGGGCCGTACACGTGGCACATCCCTTTACTGTCCACGACATACAGGCGGAGACTGACTACTTCTCGGCGGTGGATGAGCTTGTTCTGGAGGCAGGGGAACTGGGAGCCGGTCACATCGATGTGACGGAACTCACCAGCGGTGTCTTCTACGGTTACGTCGTTGTGGACGTTCGGGAGTTGATTAAGAACCTCTCGGACGACCAGGAAACGGCAGCGCGGGCGACGGAGAAGCTCATTGAAACCATCGCTACGGTTTCACCGGGCGCGAAGCGGGGCTCTACCGCTCCATACTCGCATGCCGAGCTTGTTCTCATTGAGGCCGGCACAAGGCAGCCGCGCTCCTTGGCCAACGCCTTTCGGAACGCGACTGACCCCGTTCTGACCACCGCCATCCGAGCTCTTGGAGACCATCTTAAGGCGTTTGATCGTATGTATGGACAGGAGGAGGAACGGCGGATTGCAGCGATGGAGGACGTTGCAGAGATTCCCGCCGAGAAGGTCCAGATGTTGGGGGATCTGGCCAGGTGGGCAGGGAAGCAGATACGGGGAGGGTAAGCATGGATGTTCTGATTCTGCGACTGGAGGCCCCCTTGATGTCTTTCGGGGGCGCCATTGTCGATCAATACGGGAAGACCCGCAAGTTTCCCTCGGCCTCAATGCTGACCGGGCTGCTGGGCAACGCACTGGGCTACGATCACGGAGACGGCGAGCTTCTGAATCGTCTCCAGCGGCGTTTGCGCTTCGCGGCACGGCTGGACCGGAGAGGCACATCTTTGCAGGACTATCAAACGGTGGACTTCAGTCAGGATTTCTTTAACGGCACGGGATGGACGACCTGGGGGATAGTCGAAGGGCGCGAGAGCGAAGACCCCCGTGGCACTCACATACGCTATCGCGAGTACCTGGCAGACTGTGCCTGCACGGTGGCGCTGACTCTGGACCCGGCCGATGAGTATCCGGGACTGGGAGATGTCGAGCAGGCGTTGGGAGAACCTGCGCGTGCCCTCTTTCTGGGCCGCAAGGGCTGTTTGCCGGCGGTCCCCATCCTGCAAGAAAAGGCGAGGTCGCCATCCCTGCTGGAAGCGCTGCGGAGCATTCCCTGCAAGTATCCCATTCCCCTGGAGGCGTGGTGGCCCCCTGAAGATGGGGAAGGAGACGGGAGCAGGATTGTAAGGGTATGCGACGAGCGGGACTGGGTGAATCAGATTCACTGCGGTGAGCGGGAGATCCGGGAAGGTATGGTCACACCAAAGGGGGTGAGCAGTGAGTAACGGTCTGCACATGATTCGTCTGGTGTTCGGCGATCTGCTGGCGCTTCAGCGCTTCGCACGGGCGCAGCGTTTGCCGGAACACCCCTTCGATGCCGACTACGTCGTCCACTGTGCCCTGGGGCAACTCTTCGCAGAACAAGCTCCCCATCCCTTCCTCCAGCGTGCCCGTGGCCGAGTGGTGGAGGTGTTGGGGTACAGCCAGCAGGATAAGCAGTCTTTGCAGGAGCACGCTCAGGCCTATGCCATGCCGGAAGTATGGTCGCTGGTCGACTGGAACCGCATAGACTCCAAGCCTATGCCGAAGAGGTGGCCAATAGAGAAACGTCTCGGTTTCTATACCCGTGCCTGCCCCCTGGTTCGTGGCCCGCGCGGCCATGGCAGGGAGGTAGAAACCAAGAAAGCTAGGCCCGAGGTCGATGCGTACCTGGCCCACCTCTGGCAAAAGGATACGGCGCGGCCGCGCGAGGAGGTATACCGTGGATGGCTCGCTCGGGAACTAAGTCGTGGCGGCGCGGCCGGTCTGGTGCAGGCGACATTGAGAGGCTTTCAGCTCAAGCGCCTGCTTCGTCACGACGGAGATCGTAAATCCCGAACCATCACACGGCCCGATGTACGTTTCCAGGGTCTCTTAGAGGTAAATGACAGCGATGCCTTTACCGCTCTCCTCACCCGCGGCCTGGGTCGACACCGGGCCTTCGGTTTCGGAATGCTGCTACTGTATCCGAGGAGGCACGCATGACCGTCCTACGGGGAAGACTGGGGCTGGAGACAGCGCGAGTGCCCCACGCCGACCGACATGGGCTGATCTGGTTGGAGCGCGGCAACCTGTACGTGCAGGACGGCACCCTTCGCTTTCTCGCTGCCGAATCCCCGGCGCTAAGCGCTGGCGACTACGCAATCCCCTTCCAGATGGTCTCTTTTGTCCTTCTGGGACCGGGTGGCACTGTAAGCCATGATGCGTTGCGTCTAATCGCGCTCCACGGTACAGGGCTTGCTGCTGTGGGAGAGGCTGGTGTCCGGTGCTACACGGCTCCACCCCTTGGCCCGGACAACACACGCCTGGCCCGATTTCAGGCCCAGGCATGGGCAAATCCAGAGGAGCGCATGCGAATTGCGCGCCGTCTCTACGCTTGGCGCCTGGGGGAAGAGGCGCCAGAAACCGACCTGAATACCTTGAGAGGCGTCGAAGGATCGCGCATGCGCACAGCCTACAGGCGGTTGGCCGCTCGCTGTGGCCTGAGGTGGTACGCCCGCCGCTATGACCGTTCCGAGCCCGAGGCTGCTGATGACCCAAATCGGGCCATCAATCACGCTGCTACCGCCATGGAGGCGGCAGCAGCTATCGCTGTGGCGGCAACCGGCACCATTCCCCAGCTTGGCTTCATTCACGAGGACCCCGGCCAGTCCTTCGTCCTTGATATCGCCGACCTTTACCGGACGAAGGTCACAGTGCCGGTGGCGTTTCAGGCCGCCGCTGAAGCGCAGAGAGACGCTCATGTGGTCCTCGAGCGTCGTGTGAGGCAACTGATGGGTATGACCCTCCGGCGCCAGGAAGTAATCCCGGACATGATCGATAAGATCAAAGAACTCTTTGATAATAGCTCGCGTAATGTGGAGTCTACTCCGGTAGACGGGGAAGAGGCTGTAGCCTTGCGATGGTAGTGATAGCGACGCGCGATGTGGCCGACCGGTTCCGTGGGTTTCTCGCGTCGGTGATGCTTGAGATTGGTCCTGGAGTCTATACGGGGCCGCAGATGAGTGCCGGGGTGCGAGAACGGGTTTGGTCGGTGCTTAAGGGCTGGTTTGAGGAACTGGGCGGCGGCTCCATTGTGATGACATGGGACGAGGCAGGTCTACCGTGCGGGCAGGGCGTTCGCTGCCTTGGGGAGCCTCCGAAGGAATTCGCAGAGATGGATGGCCTGATCACGGTGCGGCGACAGGTTTCGAAAGACGAAGGATAGCTGTCACTGCCCCGCGGCCAAGTGCCTGCGGTTGCTCTTTAACAACTGAATATCAAGGCCTTCGAGGATTGCACAGGATATGGTGGGGCACATATAGTGGCATCGCCCTCCATAGGCACCAAATGGAGGGTTTCCCCCGCGCATGCGGGGATAGACCCCCACCTTTGGAAGGGTGAAGCTAATCGCCAAGGTTTCCCCCGCGCATGCGGGGATAGACCCTGGCAAGGTTTCTGGAGATCGAGCCTGACGAGGTTTCCCCCGCGCATGCGGGGATAGACCCTGAAGTCTCCGT
>JACUUR010000068.1 GCA_014859205.1 Dehalococcoidia bacterium
CAGACCGCGACCCGGTAGTCGATAAGAAGGCCCTGGCTTAGGGCAGATTCCAGTCGTTCGTTGGCCTTATGTACTACATCGGGGTGGCTGCAAGAATGCCCCACGTAGCCACCGATGTCTGCCTTGATAACGCTTAGAGTTGGTTCCATATCACCTCCTGCAGGACACGAGTTTAACAAGAGAAAACATGAAGGTCAAATCAATGTACAAATGGTCATCTAGCCACTATTCTTACCTGAGTAAGATGTGCAGACAGGGCGGGAGGCGCTGCAAGCTGGCAGATCGTTGCAGGACTCGGTCTCAGTCCAGATCATTGCTCGCCGAGGCGGGAGGCAGCGTGTTTCGTGTCACCGGAGAGGGTGCTTTGCCCATCCTTGTCAATATCTCTCTAGCTGCCACTATTCCGGAGGCTGACGCTTGAACCAGGCCGCGGCTGACACCTGCGCCGTCGCCGGCAGCGAATATGTTATCGATCTCAGTCTCCAGGCATGGCTTCAATCTGAGCTGACTGGAGTAGAACTTGACCTCTGTCCCGTAGAGCAGTGTGTATGGGGAGGCGACGCCCGGGACCAGCCTGTCCATGGCTTGAAGCATCTCCACGATGCTCTTGATATAGCGGTAAGGGAGTGCAAAGCTCAAATCTCCGGGAGTTGCTGCTGTCAGGCTCGGTTGGATGGGACTGTCCTGGAGGCGGGCCTGTGTGGAGCGGTGACCATCCATCAGATCGCCCAGTCTCTGCACCAGTACACCTCCGCTCAGCAGGTTCGCCAACCTTGCCAGGTACTTGCCATAGGCGATGGGTTCATGGAAAGGCTCGGTAAAGGTGGTGCTCACCAGTACGGCGAAGTTAGTGTTCGTTGTCCTGGGTTGGGCATAGCCGATGCCGTTGACTGTGATTACGGGGTCGGAGCCACCTGTCGACTCCATTATCACCTCGCCTCCGGGGCACATGCAGAATGTTCTAACCCGGTCATTGAAGCTCCTGGAGTAGAATTCCAGTTTGGATTCATACAGCGTCGAAGTCAGCCTCTCCATTGTCTGCAAAGGCACTTCGACCCGGCAGCCCACATCCACAGGGTTGGATTTCAGGCCCAGTCGGAGCGTCTTAGCTTCATTGCATAGCCATTCCGCCCCCTCCCGCCCCGGAGCCAGGATCACGTAACGACAGCCAAGCCTCTCACCATTGTCTGTCTCCACAACCTTCACCGCGCTGTCGTCAACCATGATGCTCTTTGTGGTTATTCCCAGCCTTATGTCCACTCTGGATGACAGGTAGCTTTGCATGGCCCTGAGTGTTTTGTAGCAGAACTCCGTCCCCAGGTGGCGCAGCTTGACGGGTACCAATGTGAGCCCGGCCGAGGCAGCCTCCCTGCCTAACTCAACTGTGTCTTCTCCCATCCCGTAAACCTTGGGCGGCGCGCCGAATTTGAGATAGACAGAATCAACATAGTCGATAAGAGCCTGTGTCTGTTCAGTGCCGATCAGTTCTTTGAGCCGGCCCCCGATATCTGTGGACAGAGTCAGCTTGCCATCGCTGAAGGCCCCGGCGCCTCCGAAGCCGCTGACTAGATGACAGGGTGAGCAGAGGGCGCAGCATCCACCCCTATCCTGAACGGGACAAAGGCGAGCATCAAGTTCCCCGCCCTTGTCCAGAAGCAAAACGTCGAGACCGGAGTTACAGAGTTCCAAACTGGCGAATATGCCTGCGGGACCAGCACCGACTATGATGACATCATAGCTCTTGGCCATCGACATTCATGCGAGGGTCATTGACTTAACCAGTCACTCAGAAGCTTCCCGGACCTAAGGATCTCATCGGCCGCGGTATACGGGTCGACTTCTCCCTTCTCCACCCTTTCAATGTAGCTGCCCAGTTGCCCATCTCCCTCGATTGCCTGGAGCAGCTTACGTGTTAGCTTCTGTTCTACGGTCTTCACGAGATCGAACCTGCGCTGAAGTTGCCTACGCTGTGCAAGCTGACCGGTGTCAGAGAGGACCTGGCGGTGTAACGCGATCCGTTCGTAGAGGTCTTCAATGCCGACATCGTTAATTGCCTCTGTGACTACCACGGGTATGTCCCACCAACTCGGCTCCCGCATGTGCAGCATAGCTTGTATGTCACGTACGGAGCTGTCGGCACCCGGATGGTCAGCCTTGTTGACCACGAATATGTCAGCAATCTCAAGTAGTCCCGCTTTCATTGCCTGGATAGCATCCCCAGACTCAGGGCATAATGTGACAACCACCGTATCGGTCTTCTGCATGATATCGACCTCGCTTTGCCCTACTCCCACAGTCTCTACCAGGATAGCGTCTTTGCCTGAGGCGTCAAGCAATTTGATCACCGTGCTGGCAGTCTGAGGCAGGCCTCCCATACTGCCGCGAGTAGCCATGCTGCGAATGAAAACCCCATCGTCCAGATAGTGCTGCTGCATCCTGATCCGGTCCCCCAATACTGCCCCTCCTGTGAACGGGCTTGTCGGGTCTACTGCAATTATCCCCACTGTCAAGCCTTGTTTTCTCAGCAGGGCCGTCAGTTTGTCTACCAGGGTGCTTTTGCCTGCTCCCGGGGCACCGGTTACTCCTATGCAATGCGCCTTGCCCAGGTGCGGAGCGATGCGCTGCATTATCTCCAATACCTCGTCGCCCTCATTCTCTACTAGACTGATGGCGCGCGAGAGGGAGATGCTCTCCCCCTTTAGGAGATCGTCCACTAACCTCATTGTATGGGTAGTCATCTAAGCTGGGGCCCGGTCATTCTATAGCTTTCGAAATAGGCAGTCAAATGAATGCACAGGAGTAGCGGGGAGCACCGATATCGAGTCCGCGGGCCTCGCTCGTCAAAGAGCAACTCAGCCCTTCACGACGCCAAGAGGCGTGGCCATGGCCACTTTCCTGGAGATGCCGGCTTCGTGAACCACATCAATGACCGCCGAAACATCCTTGTAGGCCCGTGATGCCTCTTCGGCCAGCGAGGGAATGCTCTCGGCCCTGACGGTAATGCCTCTTTGCTCCAACTCCCGGATCACCTCTCGGCCGTTTATGCTCCGCTTGGCGGCTCCGCGGCTTAGCAATCTCCCGGCGCCGTGACAGGTGGAGCCAAAGCTCTCATCCATGGCCCTTTGAGTGCCCACGGCCACAAAGGAGCAGCGTCCCATGTCTCCGGGCACCAGCACAGGCTGCCCTATATCTGCGTACCGTCTGGGTATGTCCTTGTGACCTGGCGGAAAGGCTCTGGTGGCTCCTTTTCGGTGTACACAGACCTTGAGCCTGCGGCCATCAACCTTGTGTTCCTCAAGCTTTGCTATGTTATGCGCTACATCGTAGATCTGGCGCATACCCAGTTCGTCGGCGCTCCTGCCCAGGACCTGAGAGAAGCTCTTCCTCACCCAGTGGGCAATGCACTGTCGGTTGGCCCAGGCGTAATTGGCAGCGCAGGCCATGGCCTCGAGGTAGGCCTGTCCCTCCGGCGATTCCACCGGGGCGCAGGCAAGCTGGCGATCCGGAAGCTTGATGCCGTATCTGGTTACCGCCCCCTCCATGGTGCGCAAGTAGTCAGTACATACTTCGTGACCGAAGCCACGAGAGCCTGTGTGTATCAAGACCAGCACCTGGCCCGGCCCGGTGATGCCCATGATGCCCGCAGAGTGGCGATCAAATACCTCCTTGACTACTTGGACTTCAAGGAAATGATTCCCCGAGCCCAGAGTGCCTGCCTGAGGCATACCCCTCTTCCTTGCCCTGTCGCTTATCCGGTCAGGATTGGCCCCGGCCAGGCAGCCCCCTTCCTCAGTGACATCCAGGTCATCGTCTAGGCCGAAGCCTCGCTTGACTGCCCAGTTGGCTCCCCCGACCATCAACTGGTCCATCTCCTTCTGACTTACCTTTATCTTCCCTTCCGATCCAAGGCCTGAGGGCACGTCGCGGAACAATGCGTCTACCAGTTCGCGTATTCTGGGCCGCACCTCCCCCTCGCTCAGATTGGTACGCAATAACCTTACGCCGCAGTTAATATCGTAGCCCACTCCGCCGGGAGAGACCACGCCCTCCCCGGTATCCATCGCCGCCACTCCACCTATCGGGAATCCGTAGCCCCAGTGAATGTCCGGCATGGCAAGGGAGCAACCAACTATGCCCGGGAGGAATGCAACGTTGGCAACCTGGTCCGGCGTCTGCTCGTCCCGCATGGATTCCAGCATCTCCTGGCTGGCATAAATCAGGCCGGGCACCCTCATGCCGGTCTTGTAGGTCTGGGGAATCTGCCAGCGGTAATCGTCTATCTTAACAAGCTGTCGTTGCCATTGCGCCATGTTCCTAACTCCTATACATCAAAGATCACCTGGGCCCTGTATTCATCGCCGTCTTTATCCAGCTTCAACATATGGTATGTGGCTGCCTTCACCCCGGTCTTTAGCTTGTGCTTCACCTGGTCAAACCGTTCACCATAGCAGGCAGCCCTGAGATCAGTGAGAGTCAAGGCCTCTATATCGAACCGGCTGAGCAAAACGTGTTCAGCATCAAACAGGTAGATCAACTCATTCAGCCACTCAACCAGTAGACTCTCTCTGTCCGGGGCGCTCACCTCCAGATCAAAACGCAACCGTCCTTCAATGGTCTCAGGCTCGGTGATAAGACTGAACAGAGCCAGAGCAGCATTGGAGAACAGTTTCTTCGCATCTGCGCCATAGGCGATGATACCCACGTCAGCAGTGTGGTCAATTATCTCAAAGCTGCCTTTCATGAGCTGGTTGTTCCATGATACTAGACGACAGACTGTATGTCCATTCGGATTGGCCCTTCCTTTTGCAGTTAAGTCAGGCTGCTGGTAAAATCGGCCTTGAGGATGGCGAAGGAAGTATGGCCAGAGTGGGTGCTCCGATTTGGCAAGTTGGCCGTAACCTTGTATCATTTGGACGCTGATGTGTCCGCCTCCCTGGGAGGCGTGACTTCCCGGGTGTCAAGCGATATATGTTTGAGCGTTTTGAGAATGAGTACAAGAAGCAGCGTTAAGCCACAGCCACCGTTCTTGACACAGAGTTTATCGGGAAGAGGTGGGACGTGATGCCCCCCCAACAGTATATGGAATGTGCCCTGTCGCTGGCCAGGCTGGCCATGGGACACACGAGTCCTAATCCGGCAGTGGGGGCGGTAGTCGTCAAGGATGGGCTTGTTGTCGGCATGGGCTATACTCAACCAGTCGGTTCGGAGCATGCTGAGGTAATGGCCCTTCGCCAGGCTGGTGAGAAGGCCAGGGATGCTGCCATGTACGTTACCCTGGAGCCCTGCTCTCACTATGGACGGACTCCGCCATGCACTGAGGCTATGATTGCCGCCGGCATTTCAGAGGTTTACGTAGCATTGGTTGACCCCAACCCGGTCGTTTCAGGGTCCGGCATAGGCAGATTGAATGAAAAGGGCATCAAGACTCATGTGGGCTTGGGTCAGCAAGAAGCCTGCCAGATAAACGAGGCATATATCAAACACGTCACAACGGGTCTACCATTTGTCGTTGCCAAGTTCGCCATGAGCCTTGATGGCAAGATCGCCACGAAGAGCGGCGATTCTAAGTGGATAACCAGCGAAGAGGCCCGAAACTATGCGCATGCCCTGCGCTGTACCTTTGACGCGATAATGGTGGGGGTAAACACCGTTATGGCTGATAATCCTCATCTAACCGCGAGGGGATGTGGTGGTAGAAGCGGCATAGGGAAGATGCAGCCTCTACGTCTGGTCGTTGACACTGAGGGAAGAATACCGGTGGACTCTCATGTTTTTGAGCCGCCGGGAGGAATCCTGGTAGCAGTGGGGGAACCTTTTGACACGGCGAGGAAGCAAGAACTCGCACAGGCCGGTGCAGAAGTGGTGGAACTGCCGGCCAGTAATGGCTCGGTGGATATCGCGGAGTTGTTCAAGCTGTTGGGCAAGCGCGGTATTGTCACGGTCCTGGTGGAGGGAGGGGGCAAGGTTCTCGGGTCGCTTTTTGATCAACGTTTGGTAGATAAGGTGTTAGCTTTCGTATCACCGGTCATAATCGGTGGCCGTGAGGCTGCCTGTGTAGGGGGCAACGGGGTTGACAGGATGGTCGAGGCCCTGCGTCTGAGTCGAGTCGACATCAAGATTTTCGGTGATGACATATTGGTTAGCGGGTACACTCAGCAAATACCGGGGCGACCGGCATAGGTTCTTGGTTGTACAGCATGTTTACAGGCATAGTGGAGGAGATCGGTGCAGTCAGGGAAGTCAGCCGCGACCGCCTCGGCTTTCAGGCACACAGGGCACTGGAGGGGACCAGAGTTGGCGATAGCATAGCAGTCAATGGCGTGTGCCTGACAGTGGTCTCCCTGGGAAATCACGGCTTTAGTGTTGATGTCATGCCTGAGACATTGCGTCGCACGAATCTCGGCAGCCTTCAGTATGACGACCAGGTTAATCTGGAGAGAGCACTGGTACTGGGCGGTCGCCTCGGTGGTCATCTGGTTCTGGGGCACATCGATGACACGGGACGGGTAGTGGACGTGACCAGCGAAGAATCCGCCCGCCTCGTCCGGATTTCGGCGCCGCCTGAACTGATGTCCTACGTTGTGAGCAAGGGTTTCATCGCTGTTGATGGAGTTAGTCTCACTATCGTAGACCTTGACGATCACTCGTTTGTTGTATCTTTGGTCGGTTACACTGCGAGGCAGACTACGTTAGGGAGTACAATGCCGGGTGACACTGTCAACCTGGAGGCGGACATCACGGCGAAGTATGTCGAGCGTCTGACCGAGCGGAGACCCCGAAGCTTGGACTTTGAGCTTCTTCAGGAGTACGGCTTTGCAGGTGAGAGAGATGGCAGCCAGTATTGCAGAGGCGATTGAGGATATAAAGGCAGGCAAGTTCATCATCCTCGTGGATGACGAGTCGCGCGAGAATGAAGGCGACCTAGCCATGGCCGCCGACAAAGTCACGCCCGAGGCCATAAACTTCATGGCCAAGCATGGCAGAGGGCTAATCTGTCTTCCAATCATCGGGCAAAGACTTGATGAGTTGGGGATACCGCTGATGGTCCATAACAACACCTCGCGCTACTCGACTGCCTTTACGGTCTCTATCGAGGCAAAGGATGAAGTCACCACCGGGATCTCGGCCTTTGACCGGGCCCGCACGATACGGACGGTGCTTGACCCTGACACCAAGGCTGGCGACCTGGCTCGACCCGGACACATTTTCCCCATCCGAGCCAAGGAAGGCGGCGTGCTGGTGCGAGCGGGACACACGGAAGCCGTAGTCGATCTGGCGCGGTTGGCCGGGCTCTATCCAGCCGGAGTCATCTGTGAGATCATGGACGAGGACGGCACCATGGCCCGTCTGCCTCAACTTGAAGCGATGGCCTCTAAGTTTGACTTGAAGATCGTGAGCATTGCCGACTTGATTGCCTACCGGGTACGCCATGAGAAGCTGGTAAAGAGGATAACGGAGGCAAGGTTGCCCACCAAGTATGGTGAGTTCACAGTCATGGCCTATAGGAGCGCTGTTGATGCGGCCGAGCATATAGCCCTGGTCAGGGGTGACGTTTCGGAGGATGAGCCAGTCTTGGTACGTGTGCATAGTGAATGCCTGACGGGAGACGTCTTCGGCAGTCTGAGATGTGATTGTGGCGCTCAGATTGAGATGGCTTTGCAGTGCATCGCCGAGGAAGACAGAGGTGTCTTCCTGTACATGAGGCAGGAGGGGAGGGGGATCGGGGTTCACAATAAGCTTCGTGCCTATGCTCTTCAGGACCAGGGAATGGACACTGTGGAGGCTAACATAGCACTGGGTTTTGCTCCTGATCTAAGGGATTACGGAGTGGGAGCCCAGATACTGGCCGACATAGGTTTACATAATATCAAACTGCTTACCAATAATCCCAAGAAGGTAATCGGGTTGGAAAGCTATGGGATCAGAATAGTCGAGATTGTTCCGCTGATAGTGCCGTGTACCCCCTATAATATCCGCTATCTAGCGACCAAGCAGAAGAAGTTGGGACATATTCTGGGCATACAGGAGGATAAGTAATGGCTAAGCATTACGAAGGAATTCTGATAGGAAAAGGCCTTAAGTTTGCCGTGGTTGTGGCTCGCTTCAACGAACTGATAACCACCAAGCTGCTGGAAGGAGCAAAGGATGCTTTGCTTCGGCACGGGGTCGATGAAGGCGATATCGAGATCGCCCGGACTCCGGGTTGTCTGGAGATCCCTCTGGTGAGCAAGAAGCTAGCCGAGAGCGGGAGGTATGATGCCATACTGTGTCTGGGCGCTGTGATCCGCGGCGGCACTCCGCATTCCGAGCATGTGGCTTCGGAGGTCAACAGAGGGATCGGCAGGGTTGCGCTGGATACCGGCCTACCGGTGATACAGGGCATAATCACCGCTGACACCCTGGAACAGGCCATTCAGAGGGCGGGGGCTAAGGAAGGCAACAAGGGCTTTGCCGCCGCAGTTAGCGGCATTGAGATGGCGAATCTGCTTAGGGCTATTCAGTGACTTTGTAAACCGTGTCGCCCGGCCTGACTCTATCCGGGACCTTTATCCCCACCAGGTCGCCGGGTTTTCCTTCGGTGATGCTGGCTCGCTCGACCTGCATAGATTCTACGGTGATCTCCATATCGGTGGTGCTGCCCTTGATATGGACTCTGTCTCCCACCTTCAATGTGCCGCTTAGCTCTATGCCGGCTGCGACGGGCTTGGCAAAGAAATCCGTCACCTTGCCGATCTCCACTTCGCCCATCTCACAGTACCTCCTTTCCTGGAGATATGATATGCTTTTCACAATTGTAAAGCAACCTGGAGAGAACCTGAGTGCCTTGACAAGTCTGGGTGCTATACTTATGATAGTAGGCAAAATAGATCTGATTGGAGGAGGCAAACATAATGACTGAGAGAAAAGCAGGACAACCATATGCCACCGAGGAGATACTCTCCTTTGACCGCATCAAGAGAGCTATGACCAGCCGGGTTCTGGACCGGATAGAGGAGCTGTGGCAGGGGAAACAGCCCATCGGCGTTGAGCAGATGAATGAAGTGATAGCCGATGAGTGGCAGAGGGTTAAGGATGCGGTGCGGTCATCGCCTGCGGCGCGAGAGGCGTTTCGTAAGTACCTGGAGCGCACCATCTCTGAACAGATCGACAAGTTGATGAAAGAGGACAAGGCTGAACTGGAATCACTGGGCGTTGTAGAGAAGAGTCTGTAAATTGCAGCCACAGGATAGAGGCAGACCAAGCGGGCAGGTCAAGAAAGACCTGGATACCGGGCAGTTAGTTAAGCGCCTTGACATGATAGACGAGAGGCTGGATAACATGGATTCCATAGTAACGTCGCTGGTGGAACGAGTCATGGGAAGACCTCTGGTAATGGAGGTCACCTGCCCCAGTTGCGGGCAGACCGTACAGGTCAACGTGACCGGCGGCGTAAGGCTTAGAGGCAAAGAGTGACTACTCCCGGCATTGGCGGTCAGCCGGAGTGAGGAGCTGAGGCTGTCCAATGATAGGCAATCCTCTTGTCTGGCTGCTTCATCATAGGTTTGCTCTGTTCGGTTATGTTTGGCAGGATCATCCGAGGGGCGGTTAGCTCAGTGGTTAGAGCGCTGCGTTGACATCGCAGAGGTCACCGGTTCAAATCCAGTACCGCCCACCA
>JACUUR010000069.1 GCA_014859205.1 Dehalococcoidia bacterium
AGTGAGGAGAAAGGCACCACAAAGGAGGTCGTGGACGAAGGTGTCCTGAAAGAGGAGTATGGGCTGGTTGGCGATGCTCACGCTGACTGCTGCTCCCATCGACAGGTAAGTCTGTTGGCGATCGAGAGCATCGACAAGATGAGAGCGATGGGCTTCAGGGTAGGCCCCGGTGACTTTGCTGAGAACCTTACCACCGAGGGGCTGGACCTGGCCTCGTTACCAGTGGGCACAGAGATAGCCGTTGGAGACGGGGTTCTCCTCAAGGTCACTCAGATCGGCAAAGAATGCCACAGGGGATGCACCATCTTCAAGGAGATAGGCCGGTGCATCATGCCCAAAGAGGGCATATTTGCCAGGGTGCTCCGCGGTGGGGCTGTCAGGGTGGGAGACCCGATCAGCGTGGAAGAGCATGGATAAAGAGACAGAGGAATTCTCCGTACTGAGGCTTTCCGAGAGAGGCAACACATATGTAGAAGATGTAGTGGCTAGGGAGTGGCCTCTCACCATTGTCCTGAACAATCGGGAGCTGGCAACCCTGCTCTGCTCCCCTACGAACCTGACGTATCTGGCGATCGGGTTCCTGCTCTCCGAGGGGTTGCTTAAGAGCAAGGACGACATCAAGAGGATCACTGTCGACGAACAGAGGGGGGTGGCGCGGGTGGAGACTGGAGAGGATGAGGATTCTGAGGGAGAGGTCTTGTTCCGCCGTTTCATAACGTCAGGGTGCGGCAGGGGAGTGTCCTTCTACAACGTGACTGATGTTCAAGACCAGGCGAAGGTGGAGTCCAGCCTGGAGGTTTCAAAGCCTGAAATCCTCACGCTGGTACGCGAGTTTCAGCACCGGTCTCAGACCTACAGGACAACGGGCGGGGTTCACAGTGCTGCGCTGTGCGATACCAGTGAGGTCCTGGTGTTCAGTGAAGATATAGGGAGGCACAACGCCATCGACAAGATCGTCGGCGAATGCGTCCTGAATGGAATAGCAACCGCTGACCGCATACTCCTGACCAGCGGCAGGATCTCCTCGGAGATACTGCTGAAGGTGGCCAGAAGGAACATTCCCATGATTGTCTCCAAGTCGGCCCCTACCAGCCTGGGGCTGAAACTGGCTGTTGACCTGGGGGTGACGCTGGTGGGCTTTGTCAGGGGGAGGAGGATGAACGTCTATACTCATGATTGGAGGGTATCGAGGGATGGACACTAGGGATGCTGAACTCATAGCCGAGATCACCGACCTGAGGAAGCGCAGGGGGGCAGTCATCCTGGCCCATAACTATCAACTGGGCGAGGTCCAGGATATAGCGGACTTCGTTGGCGATTCACTGGAGTTGAGCCAGAGGGCGGCCGGGACCGGTGCCGGTGTCATCGTGTTCTGCGGAGTTCACTTCATGGCGGAGACAGCCTCGATCCTCTGCCCGGACAAGGTTGTCCTTCTGCCTGACGTTCACGCCGGCTGTCCCATGGCCAACATGATTACCGCTGAACGACTGCGGGAGAAGAAGAAGGAGATTCCCCAGGCGGCAGTGGTCTGCTACATCAACTCGCCGGCCGAGGTTAAGGCAGAGTCCGATATCTGCTGCACCTCCGCGAATGCAGTCGCGATCGTAGAGAGCCTGGATGCTGAGGAGATACTATTCGTACCCGACCAGTATCTGGGCCATTACGTCTCCACCAGGACGGGCAAGAAGATGGTGCTGTGGCCCGGGTACTGCCCCACCCATGCCAGGATAACCCCTGAGAGGATAAGGGAGTTGAGGCAGGAGTATCCCGGTGCCAGGGTGGTAGTCCATCCTGAGTGCAGACCGGAGGTCATCGCCCTGGCTGACGAAGCTATGGGCACGGGTGGGATGCGTAGATATGCACAGAGAGATGATGTCAGTGAGATGATTGTGGGCACGGAGATCGGCATGATACACCGGCTCAGAAAGGAGAATCCGGGCAAGAGGTTCATTCCCGTTTCCGAGCAGGCGATCTGCCCCAATATGAAGCTGATCACCTTGGAGAAGGTGCTGTGGTCTTTGCAGGAGATGAGTCCGGAGGTCAAGGTCGCCGAGCAGATACGATGGCGGGCAATGGCGGCGGTGGATAAGATGCTCAAGGTGGGGTCGCAGAGATGAAAGAAGCAGACAGGATAGTTGTGTTGATAACCGCCGGCAGCGACGAAGAGGCCCGTGAGATCACCAGGTTGCTCCTCACTGAGAAGAAGGCTGCCTGTGTGAACATCTTGCCCGGGGTAGATTCGCTCTTCTGGTGGCAAGGCGAGGTTGACTCAGCCCGCGAGAGTCTCATGGTTGTGAAGACCAGGGCGGCGCTGTTCCCCGAAATCGTCGAGCTGGTGAAAAGGGCGCACAGCTATGAGGTGCCTGAGATAATCGCACTGCCCATCATCGCCGGCAGCGAGGACTATCTCAAGTGGCTGGACATTGCCTGTCAGTAGGAATATACTTGCCGGCGGGCCATCCAATCCGCCGCAAGCTAATCAGAGGGAGGTTAACCAATCATGGATGAAGTTGTGATTTCGCGCGCCATCGTCGAAAGCTACATGAAGGACTTCATTGGGGCCATGGATGTGGATGTCGCTATTGCCGGGGCGGGTCCAGCCGGGCTTGTTGCCGCGTACTACCTGGCCAAGGACGGAATCAAGGCAGTAGTATTTGAAAGGCAGCTTCGTGTTGGCGGCGGCATGCCCGGCGGAGGGATGATGTTTAACCGCATAGTGCTTCAGGAAGAGGGCAAGCGTATACTGGATGAGTTCGACGTTTCAACCAGTGAGTACGAAGAGGGCTACTACGTGGCCGATTCACTGGAGGCTGTCTCAGGCATCTGCTGGAAGGCGATAAGGGCAGGGGCGAGGATATTCAATTTGATCAGCGTTGAAGATGTGATGATCAGGGAGGATGACCGGATAACTGGACTCGTCCTCAACTGGAGTGCTGTCTCCTGGTCGAAGCTGCATGTCGACCCTTTGACTGTCAGGTGCAAGGTGGTTGTGGATGCCACCGGACATGATGCTGAAGTCTGTGGCATCGTGGTGCGGAGGATGGGTCGGCGGTTGAGAACCCGCACGGGCGATGTGCTGGGCGAGAAGTCCATGTGGGCTGAACGGGGCGAAAGCGAGATACTGGAAAACACCCGGGAAGTCTTTCCGGGACTGGTGGTCGCCGGGATGACGGCGAACGCCGTTCTTGGTTCCCCGAGGATGGGGCCGATTTTCGGCGGTATGCTTCTGTCGGGCGAGAGGGCTGCCCAGATAGCTAAGGCACTGCTTAAGTAGTGTTATGGCCCCTGCGTCGACTCACACGGAACTGCTCTCTGTCGCGGTGGTCGCGGCAATGCGTAGTTGACATTCGCCTGAGTTCTTCGACTGTGGTCAGGACATATCCGGGTCTCTACCGCTGCTACCTTTCCTTTTGTTTCGAGCAGTGATAAAGTTTCGGACGATGCGGAATACCCCCGACCTCCGTGTGCAACTGGCGCCCCGGCATCCTGAGGGACTGATCCTGGCCAATCCCGTGATGATCGCCTCAGGCATAGCTGGCTATGGCAGCGAGTACGGCGAGGTTGCTGACATACAGAAGCTGGGCGCAGTTGTCTGCAAAGGCACCACGCTGGCGGCCAGGGACGGCAATGCACAGCCACGATTGGTCGAGACCCCCGCCGGGCTGCTCAACTCAGTGGGCCTGGAGAACATCGGTGTTGATGCGCTGATTAGTGAGAAAGCGCCGGGCTGGACGAACTGGCAGGTCCCGGTCATCGTCAATGTGGCCGGAGGCACGATCGATGACTATGTGGCTGTGGCCCGCAGGCTGGAGGGTGTGGCCGGAATCAGCGGCATTGAACTGAACATCAGTTGCCCCAATGTCTCGGCAGGAGGAATGGAGTTTGGTGTAGACCCCGCGCTTGCAGCGCGGGTGACTTCGGCGGTTAAGTCTGTCACCAGCTTACCTCTCATCGTTAAGCTAAGCCCGAATGTAACCGATATCAAGGAGATCGCGCTAGCTGTGGAAGGGGCTGGCGCCGATGCCATGTCCCTGGTTAACACGCTGAAGGGCATGGCCATTGATATACGCCACAGGAAGCCCTGTCTGGGGAACACTGTAGGAGGGCTCTCCGGGCCGGCCATCAAGCCCGTGGCCCTCTATCTGGTGTACGAGACAGCCAGGGTGGTGAGCGTACCCTTGATAGGATGTGGCGGGATCGCCTGCGCCGAGGATGCCCTGGAGTTCATTATGGCTGGAGCCACCGCCGTTCAGATCGGCACAGCCAATCTGACTGATCCTCATATCTGCCTCACCATGCTGGAGGGGATAGAGCGTTTCATGCTGGACAACGGAGTCGAAAAGGTGACCGAGCTTATCGGAGTCGCCCGGCATGGGAGTTGATGAGCCTTCTATGCGGCGGCCAACTGCTTTCGGATGAAACTGATGATGTCCTCTGTGGAGGTGCCCGGGCCGAAGATGCCTCTCACGCCCATCTGCTGCAAAGTCGGAACATCATCTTCTGGTATGATGCCGCCGGCAATCACCAGTGCGTCCTCTCTTCCCCTCTCCCTCAACCCTTCTATCACCGGCGGAAAAAGCTCTAGATGAGCCCCGGATAGGATGCTCAGGCCTATCACATCCACGTCCTCCTGGATGGCTGCCTCCACGATCATATCAGGCGTCTGGCGGATACCTGTGTAGATCACCTCCATGCCGGCATCGCGCAGGGCCCTGGCTACCACCTTGGCGCCCCTGTCATGCCCGTCCAGACCCGGCTTGGCCAGCAGAACGCGAATCCTATTCCTGGCCATGGCCTGCTCCCTGGCTAGATCTTCTGACAGAGCTCAATGAGCACTCCTCTCAGCGATTTGGGGTGAATGAAGGCCACCATGCCCTCCAAGCCGCGGCGCGGTTTCTTATCGATTAACTCGACCCGTTCCGAGAGACGGCCCAATTCCTTATCTACATCGTCAACTTCCAGTGTTATGTGGTGAAGTCCCTCACCTCTCTTCTCCAGGACTTTGGCCATGTTGCTGCCCGGCAACGGTTCCAGCAGTTCCAGCCTGGCGCCCTGTGCCAGGGCAAGGACAGCTGCCTTTACTCCTTGTTCCTGGACCGTCTCAATCTTCTCAATCTCAACGCCAAAACAATCCTCATAAAGCTTTATTGCTTCATCCAGGTTGCTGACCAGAATACCGATGTGGTCAACTCGCTTGGCCATTTCACCTCCTTCACTGTAGTTCGCTTGAACCTGGAGACCCCTATCTCAGAAGACCAGGAACTCCTTCTGCGTAGTGAAAACCTTGCGCAGTACGTCACATATCTCACCGAGAGTGGCGTAGGACTCCACGCATTCAAGGACGGCAGGCATGGCGTTGTCGGTGCCCCTGGCGACATCCTCCAGTCGCTCGAGCGACTGATTGACATGACTGTTGTCTCGCTCTTTCCTGACCTGAGCAGTCCTCTCCCTTTGCTTCTGCTCCGCCTCCGGGTTGACACGGAGCAGGCCCGTTATCTTTGGATAGGGAGAGACGAAATCGTTAACGCCTACCACAGTGCGCTTACCGCTTTCGATCTGCTTCTGGTAACGGTAGGACGAGTCCTGAATCTCCTTCTGCTGATACCCTTGCTCTATGGCGGCCACGGCGCCACCGAGGCCGTCGATTGCGGTGATGTACTGCCCGGCTTCCTTCTCCAGGCTATCGGTTAGGCTCTCGATGTAATAGGAGCCACCGAGAGGATCGACGACATCGGCAATGCCGCTCTCGTAGCCCATTATCTGCTGGGTCCGCACGGCAATGGTCACTGCCTGTTCAGAAGGCGGAGCATAAGCCTCGTCGAAGGAGTTGGTGTGCAGCGACTGAGTACCTCCTAAGGTCGCAGCCAGTGCCTCCAGGGCTGTCCGCACAATGTTGTTGTGCGGTTGCTGTGCAGTGAGGCTGCAGCCGGCAGTCTGAGTGTGGAAGCGAAGCATCCAGGAGCGTGGTTCCCGGGCCGCAAACCTCTCTTTCATGATCTTCGCCCAGAGGCGCCGTGCCGCCCTGAACTTGGCGACCTCCTCGAAGAAGTTGACATGGCTGTTGAAGAAGAACGACAGCCTGGGAGCGAACGTATCCACGGCCAGCCCGCCATTTATGGCAGCCTGGACGTAGGCAATGCCATTGGCCAGGGTGAAGCCGATTTCCTGCGCCGCTGTGGAACCTGCCTCCCGTATATGGTAACCACTGATGCTGATTGTGTTCCAGCGAGGCACTTGCTGAGCACAATAGGCAAATATATCTGTTGTCAGGCGCATGGAAGGGCGCGGCGGGAAGATGTAGGTGCCGCGGGCAATGTACTCCTTAAGCACGTCGTTCTGAGTAGTGCCGTTCAATCCGGCCGGCTCAACTCCCTGCCTCTTGCCAAGGGCAATATACATGGCAAGCAGAACAGGGGCGGTGGCATTTATGGTCATGGAAGTGCTCACCTTATCGAGAGGTATACCCCGAAAAAGGACCTCCATATCGCGGAGACTGTCTATGGCCACGCCGACCTTGCCCACCTCGCCTTTAGCCAGGAGGTGGTCGGAGTCATAGCCGATCTGCGTGGGCAGGTCGAAGGCTATGCTCAGGCCGGTCTGTCCCTGATCCAGCAGGTAGCGGTATCTCTGGTTGGTCTCCTCTGCAGTTCCGAAGCCAGCATACTGTCGTATCGTCCACAGCCTACCCCGGTACATATTGGCCTGAACTCCTCGGGTAAAGGGGTATTCTCCGGGGTAACCCGAATCTCGCGTATAGTCAAAACCCGCCAGGTCCTCAGGGGCATAAACGGGCTCGATCTCCAGTCCGGAGCTGGTCTCAAACTTTTCCTGCCGCTCGGCGGCACGCTTCAAGGTCGAAGCCAGAGTGGTTTCACGCCATTCCTGCTTACTGCTACTGTCCATATCTGTCCCCTGAGTTACGAGAATTCGCTCGAAGCAATCTCTCAGGCCCAACTGTTACCAGGGGCGAAACGGAGTCCCACAACCCCGGCCCGGGCCGGACAGCTTCCCAGGGGTTAGCCCTCTGATTTCACAGGGACTGACAGAATAGCACTTCGGTGCGCTCTCACATCGCATGAGATCAACGCGGATTACGGGATGCTACTTTTCCTTCTCCTGCGTGCCGCCCTTCCCCAGAAGAGGGGCTATTAAGTCCATAGGCAAAGGAAAGACGACAATGCTGCTTCTCTCTGCGGCTATGCTTGATAGTGTCTGCAGGTATCGGAGCTGTAAAGCTGACGGCTGACTGGATATCACCCGGGCAGCATCGGCCAGCTTCTCTGCCGCCTGATACTCACCCTCGGCATGAACTACCTTGGCTCTTCTCTCTCGCTCGGCCTCGGCCTGGGCCGCCATAGCCCTCTGCATTGTCTGCGGCAGCTGCACATCTTTCACCTCCACCATGCTCACCTTTATCCCCCAGGGATTGGTGCCTTCATCAACCACCACCTGTATCTTCTCATTGAGCCTGTCCCGCTGGGCCAATAACTCATCCAGCGTGGATTGGCCGACAACATTTCGCAAGGTAGTGGCCGCAAGCAAAGAGGTGGCCTTAACATAGTCGAGCACCTTTAGAATGGCATCCGCGGCCTCGACGACCCTGAAGTAGATCACGGCATCAACCCGGACGGTCACGTTGTCCACGGTGATGCACTCCTGCTGGGCAACGTCCATGGTGATGACACGCAGGTCGACTTTCCGCATATTCTCAATAAAGGGTATTATCAAGACCAGTCCCGGTCCCCTCAGGCCTACGAATCTACCCAGCCGGAAGACGCCGCCCCTTTCGTATTCCCGCACGATCTTTATGGCTGCCGACAGGAGTATTATCACCACCACTGCGATAAGGAAATAGATAAAAACGTTCATTATTCCTCCTTTTGTTGAGTTTTCCTTGTCACCCGTAATTTCAGTCCTTCGACCTTGGTTATCAGCACCTCCTCTCCGGCTTCTATTGTACTACCTTCAGCTATGGCTGTCCACAGCTCTCCCTCGGCCAGGACTGTGCCTCTGGGGTTGAGGGTAGTTCGCACCAGCGCTTCCTTCCCTATCATCTCCTCCACGCCGGCCGAGAGCTTTCGCCGCTGGCCTTTTACGATGGCATAGACGACGAAAATGATTGCTGCGACCGCCAGGACTACGCTGACAACAATCGGGCCGGTCATCTGGACACCCGGCCCGGAGCAGGACAAGAAAGCTGCCCTGTCATCCCTTTAGTTTCTTCGATACCCATAGTTTCAGTCCCTCTACTCTCGATATTATCACCTGCTCGCCGGGCAACACCCCGTCGCCCTCGACCTCTGCCGACCACAGTTCGCCCTGGGCCAGGACCGTGCCTGTGGGGTTGAGCGGCGTTTTGGCCAAGGCCGTTGCCCCGATCATCCCCTCTGCTCCTGTGGCCTTGCGTCGCCTCTGCCCGCGGACGATAGCTCCCACGACAAAGACAGCAAATCCGGTGAAGCCTGCCGTCACCGCGGCAATCAAGCCTCTGTGGACCTCTATCCCCGGGCTGTGGCTGAACAGTATCAACGAGCCCATCACCAGCGCCACTGCACCCCCGACAGTCAACAGGCCAAAGCTTTCAGTGAAATACTCGGCGATGAATAGTCCCACGGCCAGTAAGATAAGGGCTATGCCTCCCCAGTATGCACCGAGCACACCCAGGGAGTAGAACGCCAGGAATAGGCTGATGCCGCCGGCTACACCGGGAAAGATCAGCCCCGGGTTGGAGATCTCGACAATCAACCCCAGGGTGGCCAGCGTAAACAGGAGGTAGGCAATGTTGGGGTCGCTGATAACGTGAAGGAATCTCTCAACGCCGTTCATCTCGTTTCGACTCTCCACGTAATCGGTGGTATCGATGGTAACCTCTCTGCCTCTGACCGTAACCGTCCAGCCATTGATCTGTTCGATGAGATTGTCCAGGCTCGCGGCACGCAGATCGATCAAGTTGTACTCCAGTGCCTCTGTATCTCTGAAAGATTTACTCTCCGTTACTGCCAATCTTGCTTCTTGTATGTTACGTCCCCGCTCCTCGGCTATGGTCTCCATCCACTTAGCCGAGAACTCGACTATCTTTTTCATCTGGTCTGGAGGGATTTCCTCTCCTCCGCCAGCCACGGGATGGGCAGCACCCATGGTTGTGCCTGGAGTCATAGCCGCTATATGTCCGGCCAGAGTGATGAAGGTGCCCGCTGAGGCGGCCCAGGCGCCGACCGGCGAAACGTAGACTAGGACTGGCACGTCAGCACCCATGATCCTCTCGACGATCCTCGCAGTTGAGTCAAGCAGTCCGCCGGGCGTATTCAGCTCGATTATGCAGGCGACAGCTCCGATCCTCTCCGCCTCGCTGATGCCACGATCGATATAGTCCGCCACCACAGGCACGATGATGCCGTCCACAGTCAGGACCTCAACGATAGTAGGGGGGGTGGCAGAGGCCATGCTGCCCCACAAGCCTGCAGCTACGGATATCACCAGTAAGGCAAGGAACAAGAACCTCAGTCCCTTTCTCAGCATCTCACGTTGACCTCCAGGCTATTATAGACCAAGCACTCAAAATCAACAAACACAGTGGCAACGTGTGACAGATATGAGGAGGCAGCGGGATCCTGGGGCAGGACTGTCCGGTGCAGGAGTAGCCCAGC
>JACUUR010000070.1 GCA_014859205.1 Dehalococcoidia bacterium
GAGTCCTGGGACCAACATGGTTTCCGGCGAGTCCTGACAGGAGCAGCGCCCAGTATTCGGCCGGTGTGCCGGCTCGCGGTCGGTCAGGGTCCGGCGGTATTCGTGTTACAATATAAACTAGCATCAACTCAGGAGGTGGACCAGCATGGCCAAGATAATCAGGATCAGCAAGGAAGAGGCAAGGAGACGGCTTAACGATGTGCCGGACGACAAGCGTTTCTGGTGCAATGACGGGAGGCCCGTCAAGAATCTGGGCGAGCTTGAAAGGGCCCTGAATGAAATGAGGGACGAAACCTTCCGCTACCATTCAGAGGAAGGAAGGACAGACTTCAGCAACTGGGTCAGAGATGTGGTGGGCGATGAGAAGCTGGCCAAGGACCTCGCCGGGGCTAAGTCCCGTCGCCAGGCAGGCAAGGCAGTAGCCGAGAGAATCTCCTTTCTGGGAAGCAAGCTCTGACGGAGTTCAGGGCATCCACCACAGACTGCTTCGTGGGAGGCCCAGACTGGCGTCAAGCGCTCTTGGCCTCCGTGATCAGGAGATCTCTGTTCCCTTTGTTATTGCGAGCGAAGCGAAGCAATCCCAACCCGTCACACCGAGATTGTTTCGGGGCTTCGCCCCTCGCAACGACTTCCGAGATGTGGGTTCTCCAAACGTGAACTCACGGATTAATGGCCCAGTTGTTGATACGAGGCACGACGAGACAGACGGGCGAAAGCCGGTCTCCGGCTGTCACTGGACGAATAGCCTGTCCTCGAGCTTGTTTCTAATATCCCTGGCCGCAACCGTGCGGTAGTAATACTCCCGCTTGATGGGCTCTCCCGCCCCGCTCTTGTTGATGGCGCGGTAGGCATTTACTATGGTCCGTAGCTGGTCGAGCAGTCCCATATGTATGAGGTTGATATCCCACATAGGGCGGTTGCTGGCCCACCACATCTGGCAGCTGTGTTCGGCACGGTCCAGCAATCCCCGGGCAATGGTGGCGGAGTGCCGGCTCTCCTCGTTATCGGCACACTCGAGTGCCTTGTTGACCAGTTCGATGCAGATGCACAGGTGTTCCCATTGGAGACGGTGGACCTCGTTACAGCTGTCCTGCCACAGGGGATAGTAATTGCCCGCCCGCATATCATCAGCCGTGGTGCTCCAGGAGGATGATCTGGGCTGTGTCGCTCGCCCCTGTGGGAAGAAATCGAGAAGCTGGCTTATGGTGACCATCTGTATCTTGCCGGCAGCTTCACCGTTGGCCAGGAGGGCAGCATGCTGTCCTGCCAGTACCTTGGCCTGCTTCACCTCTTCAGGGGGCGCGTCGGGTGGCTCCAGTTCCTCATAGACCCTGGCCAGAAACGTCCTCTCCCAGTCCTGAATGTGATGGCCGTACGTCTCAGCATCCATAGCCGTAACCACGTAGATGTTATCTCTTTGGCCACGCCACTCCTCGAGGTGAGCGATGAACTCCCCGGCAGACAGATCCTGAAAGCTTATCCTGTTGCTGAGCACATCATCGCGGAAAAAGACCGCAATCTTGCGTCCGTCCGACTCTACCCTGTAGATCTCATCCATAGGCCATTCGTCAGGGCAGGCAATGCCGCTGACGATGATCCATCCGAAACCCGAGTCGATGACAGGTCCTAGAATATCATGGCTGTAGCACATCTCCGGGGGGAAGAACCCCCGGGGTGAATATGCGCTTCCCAGGAAGCGGCGATTGGTCTGCGTATTGAGGTCTATCTGCCTCCTCACCTCTTGCCTGGGTAACAGGGGAAGAATGGGGTGATACTTGCCGGTTCCGGTGAACTCGAGTTGTCCCCTTTCGGCCAGGCTTCTGACGTCCTCAATAACATCTGTATGACCGCAGTCCCTCAACATGTCGGTGAGCACTCCATTCAGGTTTATGGTTACCCGGGCGCCGGGATACTCCTGGAAGACCTTGAGCAGAGGGCGGTACGATTCGTCACAGATCTTGTTGAGCACCGCGGGTACCTGGGTGGGCGGCTGGTAGAAATGCAGCAACTGGGCCCAGTAAATCATATACACCTCCGGTCGCAGGGCCTGTCCGTGCCATGCAGGGCAGATAGCTATTGGCGTGCATTCTAACACACGACTGTCCGGCCCGCTCGGCGATTGTTCATCCCTGTGTTTTTGACAACCGGGAGGCGATTGTTATAAGCTTCGTTACGGTTGTTGACTTGCGGCAGGAGATGCCTCACAGGGGGAGCCGAAGGGGCAAGAGACGCAGATTGAGTTCGCAGTCTTGAAACTCTCAGGCAAAAGGACTGCCGCGAGTAGAGATCCCTGGAGAGACCTGCATAGGGTCACCGAAGGTGTAAGTCCGCAGATGGCTGGCGGGCGATCTCTCAGGTAAAGAGACAGGGCAATCTGTTATGAACAGGTTGCCCTTTTTGTTGGGCGAGCAGGCAGTTGTGGTTGGTGACTTGATTATGCAGGAGAACTGGTAGTGCAACCTCCGAAGAAGACGGCTCTTAACAAGGTGCACCATGACTTGAAGGCCAGGATGATGGACTTCGCAGGCTGGGAGCTACCGGCCTGGTACACGTCTATTCTCGAGGAGCACAAGGCGGTCCGCACTGCGGCAGGCATCTTTGACGTCTCTGATATGGGCAGGGTGTGGGTGACCGGACGGCGGGCAGGTGCCTTCCTGGACAGGGTATTGACCAGGCCCGCCCAACGGCTGGAGACAGGCTCCTCTCATCTATCGCTGATGTGCCTGGAGGACGGGGGGATTCTGGACGACCTATGGCTGTTCCGTATGAACACCGACCGCTACCTGATAGTCTGGAATGCCGCCTATACCGAACGAAAACTTGATTGGTTACATCACTGGTCGGACGGTGGCGCCGGTATTGACATTGAGGATGCCTCCGCCGATACAGCCATGGTGGCCGTTCAGGGCCCGGCCGTCGCCGACCTGAAGGTCCTTGAAGGCGCACGGAACCTGCCCCGCTTCGTTCACACCGCAAGTAAGATAGCCGGCCTGGATGTACTTGTAGCCAGGACCGGTTACACGGGAGAGGATGGCTTCGAGGTGATGAGCTCAGCAGCAGATGCCGTACTATTATGGCAGGCTTTCATGGAGCAGGGGGCGAAGCCCTGCGGCCTGGGGGCGCGCGACAGCCTGCGACTGGAGGCCGGCATGTTGCTGTGCGGCCAGGACATGGATGCCGACACCAATCCTTTTGAGGCCGGCCTGGGTTGGCTGGTGGACTTCGATCGGGAAGATTTTGTGGGCAAGAAGTCCCTGCTTGAGATCAAGCGTCAGGGAGTTAAGCGCAAGCTGATCGGCTTTAAGATGGATGGACGGGAGATAGCCCGTGCGGGCTACCCGATTGTCAGGTCGGGCCGGGAAGTGGGTAGGGTCACCAGCGGTGGCTATGCGCCCACCCTGGGCGTGAATATCGGCCTGGGCTACGTGCCCGCTGGGCTATCGACAGTGGGCACCGTAATTGAGATAATGATACGCAGTAAGCCTGTCAAGGCGCAGGTGGTTGATAAGCGATTCTACAGGCAAGGAGGACAAGATGAATCCCAAGGAGTATAAGTACACCAAGGACCATGAATGGCTGTGTCCCGAAGGCGGCAACAAGGGAAAGATGGGACTGGCCAACTATGCGCAGACCCAGCTTGGCGACATAGTCTTTCTCGACCTGCCGGCGCCGGGCACTCAGGTGGAGCAGTTCAAGAAGATGGGCGAGGTGGAGTCGGTGAAGGCAGTTTCCGACCTGTTCTCGCCAGCCAGCGGGAAAGTCGTGGAGATCAACCAGAGTGCCGTGGATGAGCCCAAGCTGGTCAATGAAGACCCCTACGGGGATGGCTGGCTGGTGAAACTGGAACTGAGTGATCCCTCGGAGCTGGATGCGCTTATGGGCATTGACGAGTATAACAAATATGAAGCCGAGGCATCTGCCGAAGGCGCAGACTAGCAGGAAGATGACAGACACGATGCCATTACCTTATCTACCGAATACCGAGGCCGATCGCGCTGCCATGCTCCGAGAGATCGGGGTCGACTCCGTCGATGAACTGTTCACGGACATACCGCAGAGCTTTCGTAATGGCCGCTTCGATCTGCCCGCTCCGCTATCCGAGCTTGAACTGAAGAGAGAACTTGGTCAGCTGGCAGACCTGAATGCGAACCTCAACGATTATGCCTGTTTCCTGGGAGCCGGTAGCTACCGGCACTTCATTCCCAGCACCGTCGGTCACATTATAGGCCGGAGCGAGTTCTATACCGCCTATACTCCATATCAGGCCGAGGTCAGCCAGGGCACGCTGCAGTCTGTCTACGAGTTCCAGTCCTTGATCTGTCAGCTTACCGGGATGGAGGTGAGCAATGCCGGGATGTATGACGGCAGCACCTCCGCAGCCGAGGCCGCACTGATGGCCTGTGCCATAACCAACAGGAGCAAGGTGGCGGTGCTGTCCACCGTCAACCCGGCATATCGTGAGGTGCTGGATACTTATTGTCGGGGCAAGAACCTTCGCCTGGTGACTCTGGAACTGGACTCCAGTGATCTCCCCAACGACTGTGCCTGCCTGATAGTCCAGCAGCCTAACTACTTCGGCTATTTCGAAGGGATGGAGACGCACGTTCAGAAGGCCCATGACGCGGGCGCCCTGGTCATCGCCATAGTAGATCCCATCTCGCTGGGCATGTTCAGACCGCCGGGCGACTACGGAGTTGATATTGCGGTGGCTGAGGGGCAGCCGCTGGGCGTACCCATGAGCTTCGGTGGCCCCTATCTGGGCATCTTTGCCTGTCGCAAGGAATATGTGCGCCGGATGCCAGGCAGGATAGTGGGCAAGACGGTGGACGTTGACGGCAATGCTGGATATGTGATGACCCTGGTGACGCGAGAGCAGTATATTCGTCGGGAGCGTGCTACATCGAACATCTGCACCAGTGAGTCCCTGATGGCTCTGGCGGCAGCCGTCTACCTTGCCGCCCTGGGCAAGCGAGGTCTCAGACATGTAGCCGAGCTATGCTACCATAAGGCCCATTATGCCGCCCGGGCAATAGGCAAGCTGAAAGGCTATAGTCTGGTATTCCCCCAGCCTTTCTTCAAGGAGTTCGCCGTTCGCTGTCCGCTGCCGCCGTCTGAGATAAACCATGCCCTGTTCAAGAAGAAGATAATCGGCGGGCTGGACATAAGCGATCTGGGAGAGAACACCATGTTGTTCTGCGTCACCGAGATGAACACCAGGCAGGACATAGACAGACTGGTCAAGACGCTGGGAGCGTTATAGAAGGGAAGAGCGATGAGACATAGTTATCTGCTGCCTGACATAAGCCGAGCCGGCAGGATAGGGTGCACTCTGCCGGAGTTGGATGTGCCCCCAAGCGAACCGCCGCCTGAGGAGCTAATGCGCGAGGAACTCGGGCTGCCCGAGGTCAGCGAGGTCGACCTGGTGAGGTATTTCACCGCCTTGAGCAAGCTCAATTACGGCGTGGACACGGGGTTCTATCCTTTGGGAAGCTGCACCATGAAGTACAACCCTAAGTGGCACGAGGATGTAGCCAGGCTGCCCGGTTTCACTGAGCTGCACCCTCATCAACCCGAGGAATCGGTGCAAGGGGCACTGGAGCTTATGTACCGTCTGCAGGAGTATCTGACTGAGATTACCGGTATGAACGCCACCAGCCTGGTGCCGGTGGCCGGAGCGCATGGAGAGGTGGCCGGGTTACTGATGGTGAAGGCCTATCATCAGGCTCGGGGCGATAAGGGCAGGAAGAGGATACTGCTGACCGATTCCTCGCACGGAACCAACCCTGCCAGCGTCGCCATGTGCGGACTGGAGACGGGCGTGGTGGCTTCCGATGCCAAGGGAGACCTGGATCTGAACAGCCTTGACTCGATGATGAAGGAAGAGGTGGCGGCCCTGACCTTGACCATGCCCTCTACCCTGGGCCTGTTCGACCCCAAGATAGCTGAGATTGCCGAACTGGTGCATAAGCGCGGCGGCCTTCTGGGTGGGGACGGGGCGAACCTGAACGCGCTGCTGGGGAGAGCCAAGTTCGGTGAGCTTGGCTTCGACTATGTCCAGCTCAACCTGCACAAGACGTTCAGCACCCCTCACGGGGGTGGGGGACCCGGCTCGGGGCCGGTCTGCGCCAGGGAGGAGCTGGTTGGTTTCCTGCCTGCGCCTCTGGTGGCCAAGAGCAACGGCAAATACAGGTTGGTCTCGCCTCCCAGTTCCATAGGCAAGATAGCCAGTTTCTACGGCAACTTCGGCGTGATGGTCAAGGCCTATGCCTACGTGCGTTCGCTCGGTCCGGAAGAACTGAAGCAGATCAGCGGCGATGCCGTCCTGAATGCCAACTATCTCAAGGAAAAACTGAAGCCGCATTACTTCCTGCCCTATGACCGTACCTGTATGCACGAGGTGGTGTTTTCCGGAAAGAAGCAGAAGGCAAAGGGTGTTGGCACGGTGGACATCGCCAAGCGGCTGCTGGACTACGGCCTGCACCCACCCACCGTCTACTTCCCCCTGATAGTTAGCGAGGCGCTCATGACCGAGCCGACTGAGACCGAGAGCAAGGAGACGCTGGACCGTTATATCGCTGCCATGGAGGAGATAGCCAGGGATGCCGTTGAGAACCCAGAGATCCTGCATAACGCTCCCCAGAATACCCCTGTCAGACGTATGGATGAGGCTAAGGCGTTCAGGCAGCTGGACCTGCGCTGGGAGATCAGGGACGAGAAGCAGTAAGTGACAGATCTATCTGTGTTGTCTGACGAATCGCAGCTAAGAAAGCAAAGCTTTGAGTGAGAAAGACGTAGTCGTTATCGGTGGCGGACCCGGCGGGTATGTCGCGGCCATTCATGCCGCCCACCTGGGCGCTCAGGTGGCCCTGATCGAGAAGGACAGGCTGGGTGGCACCTGTCTCAACTGGGGCTGTATTCCCACCAAGGCCCTTGTCAGAAGCGTGGAGGTGCTGCTGGAGGCGAAGAGGGCAAATGAGTTCGGAATAGAGATCGGCAGCATCAAGGCCGATCTGCCCCGGATCATGGCTCGCAAGAGAGGAATAGTCGACAGGCTGGTGGGCGGCGTCGAGCAGTTGATGAAGGCGAACAAGATAAGCGTCCACAGGGGGACAGGGCGGATTCTGTCGCCACGCCTGGTCAGGGTGGACGATACGGAGATAGCGACCAGGAGGATCATCATCGCCACAGGCTCCGAGTCAGCTCCGCTCCCTATCGAGGGTGCGAATCTGCCCGGGGTGCTTGCTACCGACGACATCCTTCAGTTGGAGGAGCTTCCGGAGAGCCTGGTTGTCATCGGCGGCAGTCATGTCGGTGCTGAGTTCGCCAGCATCTTCAGCGCGCTGGGAACGAAGACCACCATTGTCAAGAGACGCCCTCTGTTGCTGGAGCCGGTTGACGAGGAGATCGGACGGCGTTTTGCTCAGGGTTTGTCCAAACAAGGCATCAGGGTTATAATCGGGGCTGCGGTTAAGGCGATAAAGAAGGAGGGAGCGCTTCTCAAAGTGGTCTGGGATACCCCCGAAGGCGAGCAGGGAGTCGAAGGACAGGCGGTACTGATGGCTACCGGTCGCCGACCCTATAGCGAGGGGTTGGGCCTGTCCGAACTGGGCGTGAAGATGGAGCGAGGAGCCATCGAGGTGAATGAACGTCTGGAAACAGCCGTGGAAGGCGTCTACGCCATTGGAGATGTTCTGGGCAAGCACATGCTGGCCCATGTTGCCTCCTACGAGGGCGAAATAGCCGCTGAGAATGCCATGGGCGGGGGGCGCCAGGCGGACTACAGGGCTGTGCCTACCTGTGTGTTCACCTTTCCTGTGGTAGCCGGCGTGGGCATGACGGAGAAGGAAGCGAAGGAGGGCGACATTCCTCACAAGGTAAGCAAGTTCCCCTTCCTGGCCTGTGGCCGTGCCGTCGCCATGGATGAGACTGCCGGAATCGTCAAGATGATCTGCCATGCCGAGAGCGGCAAGGTCCTGGGCCTGCACGTCATGGGTCCACACGCCGACGACCTTATCGCCGAGGGGGCCCTGGCTGTACAGCTGGGGGCAACCGCCAGGGATATCGCCCATACCATCCATGCCCATCCCACCTTGCCCGAGGCAGTACATGAGGCCGCTCTGGGGCAATTGGAGGGATCGATCCATTTCGGGAGAGCATAGAGATTAGTCCATGAGTGCAGAGAATATGACAGGCGTGCCGGACGGCCAGGATGGGCCAGGTCTGACCTCCAGGATAGTTTGTCTGGCAGACTATCTGGGAACAATGGCGTACGAGCAGGCCTTGAAGCTGCAGGACACGCTGATGCTGGCCCGAGCCCGAAGAGTCGTCAGCGATGTCCTTCTGCTGTTACAGCATCCGCAAGTATTCACCGTGGGTCGATTTCGGGGGGAAACGGACATAACAGTTCCCGCCGAGATACTGAGCCGGGAGGGTATAGCCGTCCTTCATACCAATCGAGGTGGCGGGGTCACCTATCATGGGCCCGGCCAGCTGGTGGGTTATCCCATTATCAGCCTTAAGGAGCGTAGCCTGGGCGTACGTGAGTACATCTCCAAACTGGAGACCACGATCATACGACTGCTGTCTGATTTCGGCATTCGTGCGTATCGGGACACCGACTATCCCGGCGTCTGGGTCGATGGTAAGAAGATCTGCTCTGTGGGCATACGGGTCAGCCGTGGTGTCACCGCGCATGGTTTTGCTCTCAATGTGAGTAACGACCTCCGTCACTTTGAGTACATCAATCCCTGCGGGCTCAGCAGCAAGGTAATGACGTCTGTGTCAAAGGTCCTGGGCTATCGCGTGGAAGTCGAGAGTGTTATCAAACCTCTGCTTGATTCGTTTTCGGCGACGTTCGGCCTGGAGATCGAGCGGGAAGATAAGAGATGTCTGGCCATTACAGACGGCCTGAGTGGTTGAGGCTGAGCCCACTTGACACCGCCACCCTCGGCGGAATGAGAAAGCTGACCCGCGGCCTCCGGTTGCATACAGTCTGCGACAGCGCCCGCTGTCCCAACCGCCAGAAGTGTTTTGCGGAAGGCACCGCCACGTTTATGATACTGGGCAATGCCTGCACCCGCAATTGCTCCTTTTGCGCCGTCGAGAGCGGACAGCCCCAACCGCCCGACCCGCACGAGCCCGACAATGTTGTAGCGGCGGTGGCCGAGCTGCAGCTCAGATACGTGGTGATCACCTCTGTGACCAGGGACGATCTCCCCGATGGAGGCGCTGTGCATTTTGCCCGGACCGTCAGGGCCATCCATCAGTATGACCCGACGGTAATGGTCGAAGCGCTCGTACCTGATTTCCAGGGCTCTGATTCTGCCCTCAGGACCGTGACAGATACCTCACTGGCCGTCCTCAATCACAATGTGGAGACTGTGCCCCGGCTCTACCCCGAGGTCCGCCCTCAGGCGGAATACCGTCGGTCGCTCGAGCTTCTGAGGCGGGCTCGGCTGCTCAGGCAGGGGCTTCTGACCAAGTCCGGCCTGATGCTGGGACTGGGCGAGACTCGGCAGGAGGTCATCGATGTGATGGCCGACCTCAGGCAGGTCGGCTGCGACCTGCTGACCATCGGTCAGTACTTACAGCCTTCGCT
>JACUUR010000133.1 GCA_014859205.1 Dehalococcoidia bacterium
CCCCCTTCCAGCTTGATGGCGTCAACTCCGGCCTCTTTGAAGAAGCGGCCGGCGTTTTCGATGGCGCCTTCCCTGGAGACCTGATATGAGAGGAAGGGCATGTCGCCGATAACAAAGGTGTCGGCAGCGCCTCTCCTCACTGCCTGCGCATGCAGGATCATCTGGTCCATGGTCATGGGCAGGGTTCCGGACAGGCCGTGTACTACCATGGCCGCACTATCGCCCACCAGCACCATGTCGATGCCGGCCTTTTCACAGAAACTGGCCATGGGGAAATCGTAGGCGGTGAGAAAGGTGATCTTGTCGCCCTTCCGCTTCATCTCCATGAAGTCGAGCACAGTTTTCTTGGGCATCTGCAAAGCCTCCTTGCTTATTTGGCCAGGGGCACCCTGAGGTCCGCCGGCCCCTGCCTGGACATTTTGAGTTCGGGATGTACTTCACCCACCAGTTCGATGATGTTCTTAACGGAGCGGATCTTGTCCCTGGCCAGTTCGGCCAGCCCGTCTTCAGATGTGCCCCAGGGCATGTACATCCCCAACCCCGGCCCGGGCTCCATCTTGAAGTAGCAAGGCGAGGCCACGCGCGCTATCTCGGGCGTCTCATATATCCGGTTGTAGCCTCCCATGGAGGCCCACAACTGAATGTGAACGTCCAGCGGAAGGCTCACCACGCTGCGAATAGAGGCAAGCTCGGGAAGAGTAAGATCCGCCACCGGGTTGCAGCTCCCCGCGCCCAGCGATTCCACCAGCTTCACACCGGTCGCATTGGCATGCCCTGCGAATACGGAGACCTTGAAGATCACATCATGCGGCAGGTCGCCGTTTTGCTTCATAGTATTGAGCAGAGACAGCACTCCCTCGTCCCAGACCAGGAAGCCGCGGAAGCCTATGTCAATGCACTTCTGAACCTCCATGAGGTAATGCCGAACCATATCCATGCCCCTCAGTCTCAGCCCGGAGATGGCCCCTTCAGGGGTAGCAATCTGGCGGCCAGTGTACCAGGTAGGCCTGGGCCCGGGCGTCATGATGACCTCCACCTGATTGTCGTGGGCGATTTTGGCGAATTCCTTTAGTTGTTCTCTGGTCAGCATGGAGGCCCCCCGCACCACCGAAATCGAGCGGTGAAAGGGCACTCCCTGCTTCTTGGCTTCATCGATGGTGGCCTCCAGGACCTTGGGCGTCTCTACGCCCGAGACCTCCACACGGTAGTGAGCGCCATCGGGGAATGTCTTCTCAGAAGCAGGCAGGTCGTAGCTGTCGCTGCTGGGGAAACCCGCCCTCTCCATGGCCTGCGCAATCTTGTCCATACTACCTCCTTCAGAGCTTTGAGCTGCCGGACGACGCTATAGACTAGCTTTCCGGGCAGCCCCGGCTATACTATATCACCCCTCCAGTACTGTCAAGGCTAAGTTGAGCGATCTCTAGAGCGCCGACAGTTCGATCTCCCGCTTTCACTTTCTGTAGTGCGACCCTCCAGGGTCGCGCCGCACGAGGCTAAAGCCTCGCACTACATTACTGCCAACCGGACAACGTCACTG
>JACUUR010000134.1 GCA_014859205.1 Dehalococcoidia bacterium
CGTCCATCCGGGTCGCGGGCAAAGAAGTTGTAGATGCGGTAGCGCTCGTTGGTGCGCGGCGGCCCCTCCGCAGCGTCGCGCAGCTTCCAGTACATGACATCGACGTCGGACTTCCCGGGGTAGAAGAAGGTTAAGACACCGGCGGTGTCCGAAGTGCCATGCTGCTGGAAACCGATCAGCAGGTTCTCATGCCGGAGGATGGTGATGTCCGGCTGCTCCAGCCAGACGGTCATCCCGACGGTGCCTGTGTAGAATTCGCGTATCCGCTGCAGGTCCTTGGTCTTGAGGAAGATTATGCCTGCCATGTGCCCTCACTGTTCTGCCGTCTCGGGGCAGCCGACGTCGGAGACGACGCCCGCCGACAGCAATGGTATGTCGAATCGGTGCTCGTGTCAACGCGCTGGGAGTCAGCCCCGTTATCCATTCAGGCGCGAGGCGAACCAAGAGAACCGAGACTGTCGCCAGGGCCGGGACGGCGGCGCAGGGTTTCGGCAGGATCGAGCGGGCGGACGTCGTATCGCGGCGCTTCGTAGACTGTAACCACATTGGGAAGGCCAGTGAACTGCGCACGTATGCCGGCTATGGCCGGGGGTGGCAGTGGCTGCGCCTTCGATGGACGCAGTGGCGTGTTTATCTGCACCTCATCGGGGCAGACGCTGCGGGCGAGTTCGGCTATATCGCCGGCATGGTCCCGGTTAGCCTCAACGAGCATAACCTGTAGCGCCAGCTTGCCCCGGTATTCGTCCCTGAATCGCCTCAGGCCTTCAAGCATGCGGTCAAAACGAAGGCCGGAAGCCGGCCTATTGACCGTGGAGAATGTCTGCTCATCGGCGGCATCCAGCTTGGCCACCACCACATCGGCGCGGGCAAGCCGCTCCCTTACCTCCGGTCGCGATATCAGAGAGGAGTTGGTGAGCACAGCCACGGGCAGTGCCAGATTCGACCTGGCCAGCTCGATGGCCTCGCCCAGGTTAACGGCCAGTGCAGGTTCGCCAGTGCCAGAAAAGGTGGCGTAGTCGGCGTTTAGCGGTCCGAGGGTCTCAAGTTCGCGCTTCAGCTGATTCAGGTCAACGAACTCCTCCGGCTCGACCACAAAGCGGCCGGTCTCACCCAGTTGACAGTAGATGCAGTTGAAGGTGCAGACCTTCTTCTTCACGTTGAGCAGGTCTATGCCCAGCGACCTGCCCAATCTCCACGAGGGGACGGGGCCATAGATGATTGCCATGTCAGTATCTAACCCTTAAGCTAACAGTCGGCCAGCCTGAACGGCTTTGTGGGCAGTAGAGTCAGGGGTGGTCCTGCTGCTATCCTCAATAATACTTGCGGTAGGCCCTCTTCCAGGGCTCCCGTTTCATAGCGATGTAGTCCCTGATGGCAGCCTTGAGGGTATCTGCCGCCAGCAGAGCGCAATGCTTGCTCTCATCAGGAAGTCCCCGCAGGGCATCCAGCACATCGCCCTGGGTTATCCTCTGAGCTTCTTTGATGCTCTTGCCTCTGGCCATCTCAGTGACCATGCTGCCCGAGGCAATGCTAGG
>JACUUR010000071.1 GCA_014859205.1 Dehalococcoidia bacterium
CCAACTGCGGAGCTATAAACTGGTTTGACGGTAGAGCTGCCGCCAAGATCGACCCTGAGGGGCCCATATTCGCCATACCCAAGGGCGACGTGATAGATGCGATCAAGGGCGAATACTCCGGAGCGAATGAGATTGAAGCTGAGAAGTCTCTGGGTAACTACGATAGGGTCTATCTCTACAGCGCTTTCGAGCATCCTCACACTTCCTGCGGCTGTTTCGAGGCAATCGTATACTACATTCCCGAGACTGATGCCTTCGGAGTGGTGCACAGGGAGTACAAGGGGGATACGGTGATTGGAGAGACGTTCTCCCACATGGCCGGCGAGACTTCGGGTGGTAAGCAGATAGAGGGACGCTTGGGCACCGGACTCGAGCAATTGAGGTCTCCCAAGTTTATCCAGGCCGATGGGGGCCTGGCCCGGATTGTGTGGCTGCCCAAGGACCTGAAGGAGAGGTTCAAGGACGTCCTTGAGGCGAAGGGACTTTACGACAAGATAGCCACGGAGGAAGATGTGGCCAACGTCGATGAGCTTCTGGAGTTCCTGGACAAGGTAGAGCATCCGTGGCTGAAGGGAGAGGTGGAGCTTCCATCATAGAGCCAGTTAGGAAATGTAGCTGCCCAACTCGTTGGGTTTGACCTTTGTGTCATTGCCAGGCCCGATCTGGCGCGGCGAGGCAACATAACGGCCGGCTGTTGAACGCTAGCATTGCGGACACAGCCCCTAGATGCAGGGAATGGCAAGAGGAGCTCAGTAGATAGGGCAAGTACAGGAAGTTGTAGATTCTGTCAAAGGAGGTTTGTCATGCCGATTGCAGGTTCTGAGATTGTGAAGATGCTGCCCGGGAGGAAGCCATGTAGGGACTGTGGCTTCCCGACTTGCTTTGCCTTCGCGATGAAGCTGGCATCCGGTGGAGCTACTGTCGACAAGTGTCCTTACCTGTCCGATGAGGTCAAGGAGAAGCTACTGGACGCACTGGCGCCTCCCATAAAGCTGGTCACCATCGGCTCGGGCGATAACGCCGTCAAGATCGGAAACGAAGAGGTTGTGTACCGGCATGAGAAGACATTCGTGCATTCTCCGGCTGTGACGCTGCTCATCTCGGACAAGGAGGACGGGGCCAAGGTCGATGAGAAGATGAAGAAGATCAAGAATCTGGAGTTCCCCTGGGTGGGCGTGAATCTGAAGGCAGACCTTCTGGCGCTCCGCAATGAATCGGGAGACAAGGACAAGTTTCTGGCCCTGGCGAAGAAGGCGTATGATTCCACTGACCTGGGCATGGTGTTGATCTCGGAAGATATGGACGCCCTGTTTGCGGCCCGCGACATCTGTGCCGATAGGCAGCCACTCCTTTATCCCATCACCAGGGAGAATATAGAGGAGGCTATCCCCAGGATCAAGGAGCGCCTTACTCCTGTAGCTGTTCGCGGGTCGAGTGTTGACGAGCTTGTGCATCTGACTACCAGGCTTAAGGATGCAGGGATTGACGAAGTGATTCTAGACCCGGGGTCCAAGAACCTGCTGGAGGCGATCAGGGACCAGACCTTCATCCGCAAGGCGGCCTTGAAACAGGGCTTCAGGCCTCTGGGCTATCCTACCGTTGCCTTCCCTTGCTTCATGGCCAAAGATAGGCTGAGCGAGATGCTGGTGGGCTCGGCCTTTATGATCAAATGGGCCGCCGTAATCGTGTTCTCCGATTTTGATCGGCATTCCTTGCTGCCTCTGCTGGTGCAGCGACTCAACATCTATACCGATCCTCGTTTCCCGATGGCGGTGGAAGAGAAGTATTATGAAGTCGGAGAGCCCGATGAGTCTTCGCCTGTGCTGATCACTTCGAACTGGGCTTTGACCTACTTCCTCGTCTCATCGGCTGTTGAGGCTACCAAGGTTCCGGCCTACATCTGCGTCAAGGATGCCGAGGGACTGGGCGTGCTCACTGCTTGGGCGGCGGGTAAGTTCAGCGGCGATTCGGTGGGAGCCTTCATCAAGAAGTGCGGCATCGAAGATAAGGTGAGGCACAGAAAGCTGGTCATCCCGGGCAAGGTCGCCAGGATCAAGGGCGAGCTTGAGGATGCTCTGGAGCTCAAGTGGGAGGTTGTGATCGGGCCACGGGAGACGACCGGCATCGGGGCTTTCCTGCCTGCGCTGTCTAAGGAACTGAAGGGATAGCATTGCGTCTGTCGAAGGCATGATTGCAGAGGAGCAGGCCGACCAGGCGATAGCTGAGGTCTTGGGCCGCCATAAGAGAGAGAAGAAACACCTGATTTCCCTGCTGCAGGATCTCCAGGCGACGCTGGGATATCTGCCCAGGAAGGGGATGCAGGAGATTGCTGGTTTCCTGGGGATGACGGAGGTTGATGTGTGGGGTGTTGCCACCTTCTATAATCAGTTCCGCTTTGTTCCCCTGGGAAGATGCCACACTACCGTCTGTCTGGGTACCGCCTGTCATCTGGCTGGAGGCAGGCTGATTCTGGATGCTCTGGAACGCGAGCTGGATATCCGGGTGGGAGAGACCAGCGGTGATGGCGGCTTCAGCCTGGAAAGGGTCGCCTGTATCGGGTGTTGCATGCTGGCTCCAGTGGTTGTGATCAAGGACAGGATTCATCCCAGGATGACGCCTTTCAAGGTGGAGGAGGCTCTGATACCTTACAAGCGAGAATGCCGGGGAGGGCCTGAAGAATAGGCTGCAGGGGCAACTCCGAGGCCGGGGCCAGCAGGAAGTGGGGGTTTGAAAGCGTGAGGCACATCATCCGCCTCTCTAGGGTCTGAGTTCCTACAATGTCTAAGATCACTTTCCAGAACATCAGCGGGAAGGCGAAGTCCGAATGGGAGGCCCTGCAGAACAGCGTCTATATTCTGGTAGGCGCGGCTACCTGCGGCAGGGCGGCCGGCGCTCTGGACGTGATCGAGGCCTTTGAGAAAGAGCTTTCCAGACAGGGCCTCGAGGCCAGCATTATTCAGGTCGGCTGTATAGGTCTCTGCCATGCCGAGCCGCTGGTGATCATTTCCAAGCCGGGATCCATGCGTGTTGCTTACGCCAATGTTGATCCCGATACGGTGCGCCGCCTGGTAGAGGGCTATGTTGCCGGTGACGATCCTTGTCTTGAGCTGGCTTTGGGTACCCTTGAGGCAGAGGCTGGAGAGGCGGCTTACATCCCGGAGGTTTCCAGGTTTGAACATGAGCGTCGGTTGATACTGGGGCGCTGTGGCTACCTGGATCCTGAGAACATACATCACTACATCGCCGACGGTGGTTATGGTGGCCTGGATAAGGCGCTGAAGATGCCGCCCGACGCAATTGTCGAGGAACTGAGGAAGTGCGGACTCCGTGGCCGGGGAGGGGCCGGGTTTCCAGCGCATCGCAAGTGGGAGTCGTGCCTTAAAGCTAAGGGGTTGCCGAAATATGTGATATGTAATGCGGATGAGGGGGATCCCGGTGCCTTCATGGACCGGGTCATTCTGGAAAGCGACCCTCATCAGGTTATAGAAGGCATGATTATCGCCGGTTATGTGGTAGGCGCTGAGAAAGGCTACATCTATGTCCGTGCTGAGTATCCTCTGGCCATCGAGCGAATCGAGATCGCTCTCAGGCAGGCCAGGGATGTAGGTCTGCTGGGTGATGATATTCTGGGCAGCGGGTTCGGCTTCGACATCGACATCACAGCGGGGGCGGGTGCCTTTGTGTCAGGGGAAGCTACAGCGTTGGTGGCGGCAATGGAGGGTAGGAGAAGTGAACCTCGAATCAGGCCGCCTCGCCTCGCCGAGGCTGGCCTATGGAGTCAGCCCACTCTGCTGAACAATGTGAAGACGTTTGCCTATGTGCCTGGCATCATTGAACGTGGGGCGGACTGGTTTGGCTCCATTGGCACCGAAGGGAGCAGGGGAACGGCGGTGTTCACCCTGGCGGGCAAGGTGGCGAACCCTGGATTGACTGAGGTCCCTATGGGGACGACGCTTCGCCAGCTTGTCTACGACATCGGGGGAGGGATCGCCAAAGATAAGCAGTTCAAGGGTGTGCAGATAGGGGGCCCCTCAGGTGGTTGCCTGCCCGAGAGCTTGCTGGACGTTCCTATCGATTATGATTCTCTGCGCGAGGCTGGCTCGATGATGGGTTCCGGCGGCATGATCGTCATGGATGAAGATAACTGCACGGTCGATGCCGCCAGGTTCTTTCTCGATTTCTCCACCAGGGAGTCCTGCGGCAAATGCACCATGTGTCGCCTGGGAACTCCGCAGATGCTGCACATCCTGGAGGACATAACTGCCGGCCGGGCCAGTATGAGTGACCTTGATCTGGTGCTGACGCTGGCCGAGGACGTCAAGGCTGGTTCGCTCTGCGGCCTGGGCAGGACAGCCCCCAATCCTGTCCTTACCACCCTCCGCTATTTCCGGGACGAGTATGAAGCTCATATTAGGGATAAGTGCTGTCCGGCGAAGGTGTGTACAGAACTGATCGTCTACCATATCCTGCCGGACAGGTGTGACCGGGCCTGTGAACACTGCGTCCTCACCTGTCCCACAGAGGCGATCAAGGGTGGAAAGGGAGAGGTCAAAGTCATAGACCAGGAGAAGTGTTCCAAGTGCGGGACATGCCTTGAGGTCTGTCCTCCTGAGTATGATGCGGTGGTGAAACTATCGCCCGTTAGCGCGCTGCCCGCACCCGAACCGGCCAAAAGGAGGAGCAAGAAATGACCAAGACAATCGCCATGGCAGGTAAAGGTGGAGTAGGTAAGACCACCGTTGCTGCCATACTGATCAAGCTGCTTTCACAGAAAGGCCTGGTGTTGGCGCTGGATGCAGACCCCAGCACAAATCTCAACCAGGCACTGGGCGTACACCTGGAGGATAGTCAGACTGTAGGCACGATACGGGAACAGATGAGCGAAGACGTCTCCAAGGGCCGGCTTAGTCCCACCCTTCCCAAGCAAGAATACCTTTACGGCAAGATAGTGAGTTCGCTGGCGGAGTCCAAGGGATTTGATCTGCTGGCCATGGGGCGGCCCGAGGGGCCGGGATGCTATTGCGCCTCTAATCGCTTTCTGCGTGATTCGCTTGATAAGCTGGTGCACGACTATAAGTATGACTGTATCGTGATGGACTGTGAGGCCGGGCTGGAGCACATCAGCCGCCAGACTACCAGGGACATAGACGTACTGCTCATTATGTCCGACCCCACCATCAGGGGCATTACTGCCGCAGGCCGGATGAAGAAGCTGATCGAGGAACTGCGGTCGAATGTGGGCCGAGCCGGACTGATCGTCAATCGTGTCAAAGGGGACTTGTCCCCGGAGATAAAGAAGGCGATTGAGCAGACCGGCCTTGAGGTACTGGCGCTGATTCCCGAGGAGCCTGACATCTCGGACCTGGAGATGACGGGAAAAGCTGTTGTTGAGCTTCCTCTGGGATCTCAGCTTCAGTTGAAAGTCAAAGAGGTAGTGGAGAACCTATCTCTATGATGAACGTAGATGAGAAGGCTTGTTAGACCTATGCCTGATGATCTAAAATACAGCGACCCGGTGACTCAGAAGGGACTGGGGGGAGTGCTCGAACCTATCGCCGGTCATTATGCAGTCAGGCGAAGGCTTTTGAGCACATTTGTCGGCGGGGTTTTCAGGATATGCAAGTGAACCTGATGGACTATACGAAGTTCAGACTCAAACCCGACCGGGAGGTCAGGGAGGTTCTTGAACAGACCAATCGGATGTTCGTCGTGTCATGCGGGAAATGCTACAAGACGTTTGAGCGGGAGGAGGGTGACGAGCAGTATTCCCATGTTCTGGAGGTCCTGGGAGAGGACGGCAGTAAGGCTGCGGGCCACCTGACCATTGACTTCCTGTGTAACGAGGTTCTGTCCGAGAAGAAGATATCGGGCCTGGACCTTTCCGGTTGTGACAGCATCGGCGTGATCTCCTGCGGTTTGGGGATTCAGTTCGTGGCACGGCTCGTTGACGGGATGCCTGTCTATGCCCTGGCCGATTCACTGCCGCACAGCCTGAATTATCCCGCCGAGGTTGGCTATCACGGGATTTCTCTGGAGGAGGAGAAATGTGCCGCCTGCGGCCAGTGTTATTTGAACCTGACCGGGGGGATTTGTCCTATTACCAACTGTGCCAAGGCTCTGCTGAATGGCCCTTGCGGAGGGGCGACTGCGGGGAAGTGTGAGGTCAACTCTAGTGTCGATTGCGCCTGGGTGAGGATTTACGAGCGGCTTGAGAGCCGACGTGAACCGTCTGCCTCGGAGTACGTTCCACCTAGAGACCACTCCAGACCATCCTGGAAACTTGAAAACGATCTATCCCTGCAGAACCGGATGCTGCGGGGCGAGGGCTTCTACGGAGGCGTTCATCCTTTAGAGCATAAGGAAGCAACCGCCGACAGGAGGATAGAGAGTTTCCCCGAACCCCGCACGGCCATCATCTTCCTCTGTCAACACGCGGGCAAAAGGGCCCGACCTCTGGTTGAAGTGGGGTACAGGGTCAAGGTCGGCCAGAAGATCGGAGAGGCCGACGGTTTTGTGTCTGCCTCCATCCACTCAAGCATCAGCGGTAAGGTCGTAGCCATTGAGGAGCGACCTTATCCCGCCGCGCCGACAAACGAGCTGGCTGTAGTGATCGAAAACGATGGGAAGAACGAGCTTGATCCCGGGATTCAGCCCCGTGAGGATTTCGACGAACTATCAAAAGAGGCTTTGCTGGAGATAATCAAACAGAGCGGAATCGTGGGCCTGGGTGGAGCCATGTTCCCCACACATGTCAAGCTTTCACCTCCCAAGCCGGTGGATACCCTGCTGGTGAATGGATGTGAGTGCGAGCCCTATTTGAATGCCGATAACAGGCTCATGATTGAGCATCCCCAGGAGATTCTTGCCGGGCTGAGGATAGTCCAGAAGATTCTGGGTGTGGACAGGGTCCTGGTGGGGGTTGAGGAGAACAAACCTGAAGCTATAGCAGCGTTGAGCGGCTTTGCGGAGAGCTCTCCATCTGTGGAGATAGTCTGTCTGAAGACCAAGTATCCTCAAGGGGCCGAGAGGGCTCTGATCAAGAGGCTCACCGGCAGAGTGGTCCCACCGCCTCCCAGGGGACTTCCTTTCGATACTGGAGTGATAGTCTCGAATGTCGCTACCCTGTTTGCTGTCTACCAGGCGGTGGTCAAGGGGCTTCCGCTGTTCCAAAGGGTCATAACCGTATCCGGCGAAGGGCTGACCAGACCGGGGAACTACCTGGTGAAGATCGGGACGCCCATCAGGGATATCATCGAGCATTGTTATGGCAACAACGTGGATGGGCTTCTGGAGGAGTACGATGTGAAGATGGGCGGCCAGATCATGGGTATTCCGCAGGCAAATATGGACTCATCTGTGGTAAAGGGTACCACAGGGCTCACCGTGGTGAGGAAGTACCCTGTGGCGGTTTCCGAGGAGAGGGATTGCATAAAGTGCGGCCGTTGTGTGGAGGTCTGCCCCATGCAGCTTTATCCTCTGTTCTATGGTTATTACGGCAAGAAGGGCGAACTGGCGAGGGCGATCGAGCATAAGGTGGAAGAATGTGTGGAGTGTGGATGCTGTGAGTTCATATGTGCTGCCAAGATCGCCCTGTTGAGTTTCATCAGACAGGAGAAGGCATATGCTCGCAGTGCAGATAAAGCCTGACGAAGAAATACTGCCGTTGATATCCTCGAAGAGAATCTTCGTCTTTGAATGTCTGGGCTGTCGTGATGTCCATTATCCCGTGCAGAGAGCCGGAGAGTTCATAGATGGTCTCAAGCAGCAGGTCCTCGGCAAGGCAACCCTTGATTATCTATGCCACAGGGAGTTCGTTCAGGAGTACATCAGAGCGTATGCGGATCAGCTAGAGAAGGCAGAGGTAGTCCTTGTTCTCTCCTGCGGTGTGGGAGTTCAGGTTGTCTGCTCACTTCTTGAGGATAGGACGGTCTACACGGGTTGTGACACTCTGCATCTGAACGGTTTCCAGGGACTCACCGCCAAGGAGTATGACTGTGAGCAGTGCGGCGAGTGCTATCTGAACTACACCGGAGGCATGTGTCCTGTTGCTCTGTGCTCCAAGCACCTTCTGAACGGTCCCTGTGGCGGTTCACAGCAGGGCAAGTGCGAGGTCGATCCAGACATGCCCTGCGTGTGGCAGCAGATCGTCGATCGCCTTATCAAGCTGGGACGAGGTGATGTCCTGGAGCGGCTTGGTGCACCCAAGAACTGGAATGTGAGTCCTGCTCCGTAATCGGCGGCGGGAGGGCAGTGGCCGCCGCTGCTGCAGAACCGATTGGAGGCGCAATGAAGACTAAGAGCAATCTAGAACGCGTGCTGGAGGCCGGGCAGTTTGCCGTCACGGGCGAACTGGGACCGCCACAGAGCGCTGACCCCGAGGTGATCAGAAGGAAGGCCAGGATACTCAGGGGCAATGTTGATGCGGTCAACATCACCGACGGACAGACCGCTGTGGTGCGTATGGCTTCCTGGGCGGCGTGTGTTATCGGCAAGGAGGAGGGACTGGATCACATCGTTCAGATGACCTGTCGTGACCGGAACCGCATTGCGCTTCAGATGGATGTGCTGGGCATCGCCGCGCTGGGTTTCAACAATATGCTGTGTCTGACGGGCGATCACCAGAAATTCGGTGACCATCCTACGGCCAAGGGCGTCTATGATGTCGATTCGATTCAGCTCATCAAGATAGTCAAGGATATGCGTGATGAGAAGAAGCTCCAGTGTGGAGGGGAGATGGCAGTTGGGCCCAGCCTGTTCATCGGCGCTGCTGAGAACCCTTTCGCCGACCCTTTTGAGTTCAGGGTGCCGCGCCTCGCCAAGAAGGTGGCGGCGGGAGCCGATTTCATACAGACTCAGATCATCTACAACGTGGACAAGTTTGCCGAATGGATGAAGGGAGTGCGCGACAG
>JACUUR010000072.1 GCA_014859205.1 Dehalococcoidia bacterium
ATGCTCTTGGGGTTCTTGATCTCTCTTCCGGCGCGGCACTTCAGGAAAAGCGCGGGCATGCGACCCTCCTTTCATCGGAAGGCATGGTGGGTTCCGCCTGTACGGTGTCGACGGCCATGGCCGCGCCACAGTCTACAGGGCCGATCCTTGATCCCGACACGCGTGTGCTCACGTCCACCATAGCCAGGCCAAGAATCAGGTGGCGCAACTCGGGCGAACGACTTGACAGACGCTTACGTCTGCCGTAGCATCTTATCATAGTCGATTTGTGCAAAGTGGACTGATAGCATTCACAAATGGAGGACTTGATATGCGCAAGCTACGGTATGTAATCATAGGGTTGGTGGCCCTTCTGGCCCTCTATCTGTTGTTGTGGCCAGTACCCATAGAGCCCGTTGCCTGGAATCCGCCTGATAATCCGGGCCTGACTGGGCCTTACGACGCTAACAACATGCTGGCACAAGCTGAGCTCTATCCTCTTGCCGGTGGCTATGGTCCTGAGGATACTGCGCTCGGCCCGGACGGCCTGATCTACACAGGTCTGGCCGATGGCTCCATCGTACGTTTCTCACCGGAGAACGGTGACACTGTAGAGACTATCGCCAACACAAGCGGCCGGCCTCTGGGGCTTCAGTTCCACAATAACCGGCTTTACATCGCTGATGCCTTCATGGGTCTGATCTACATCGACAATGCCACGGCAGCATCGGGCCATCAGATCCAGCTAGCCGTCGATGAAGTCGATGGCGAGAGGATGATGTTTGCGAATCATCTTGACATCGCCTCCGACGGCACAGTCTGGTTCACTGATGCCTCGACCCGCTTCGACCAGCATAACTATGTTACCGACATTGCCGAGTCACGGCCTACCGGCCGCCTCCTGTCCTGGGACCCGGACACGGGCGAAACAACCGTGCACGTGGAAGAGCTAGGATTTGCCAATGGCGTGGCGCTCGGGCCAGGGGAGGCTTATGTGCTGGTCAACGAGACAATGCGCTACCGCATCACACGCTACTGGCTGAACGGAGAAAAGACAGGCCAGACCGACATCTTCATCGACAACCTGCCGGGTTTTCCCGACAACTTGAGCTACAACGGCGAGGACCTCTTCTGGGTGGCACTGGTATACCCCCGTGACAAGACGATAGACGGCATCATGCCCAGACCTTTCCTGCGCAAAATAATCATGCGTCTGCCCGAAGCACTGCGCGTAAGTGAACCCGACCCGATAGCCCTCGTCATTGCCCTGGACCATGACGGGAATGTAGTTCACAACCTGCAGGACCACACCGGTCACTATCACACGGTCACCAGCGTCAATGACGCCGACGGCTATCTCTGGCTCGGCAGCCTTACACAACCATATGTAGCCCGTATCCCAGTACCATAGACCGATTATTGTGCAGCGTCAATCAATACTACGCCGTGACCTGTGCGGAGGCCCGAGTTGTTGCCTTGTAATCGGCAGGGCGGAGCCCTCAGAGTATGCTGCGGTAACCTTGACGGGCTCGGAGCCAGGCGTCTGGACAGGTGAAACCTGCCGTTAGGTAGGGGTCCAGCAGGACCTTGACCGGCAGTGCGACTTGATCCATAATTATTAGCCGTGTCTAACAATCAAAGGAGCAGGCTATGGTGAAGCAGGATACGCAACGGGAGCAGACCGCGAGCATGGAGCACTATCTCGAGGCGATCGCTATCCTTAGCGCAGGCAAGAGGGCGGTAAGAGTGAAACAGATGAGCGACCTGCTGGGAGTGACAATGCCGAGCGTTACCTCCGCGGCGAAGAAGCTGTCCGAGCAGGAACTGACGGAGCATGAGAAGTACAGGCACATAAAGCTCACCCCTGAAGGGGCCAGGGTTGCTGGCGATATCATCCACCGGCACACGGCATTGACGCGCTTCTTTGCCGAAGCCCTAGGCATCGATCAGGCGACTGCTGAGGAGGGTGCCTGCAAAATCGAGCACGTCATCAGTCCCCTGGGCATGGAGCGGCTGGCCAAGTTCGTTGAGTTCATGGAGGCCTGTCCTATGGGCGGGGCGAACCTGCCCGGCAGGTATGAGTACTATCTGGAGCACGCAGAACTGCCTCCAGACTGTCGCATGAAAGGCGTCAAGACGAGATGAGAGCGTCAAAAAAATTTGCCGTTCATGAGTTAAGCGCGGCTAACTTATTGTATACAGGAGGTCGGGCATGACCTCACGGTCAGAGGGGCCGATGACGCTGGCTGAGATGAGGACCGGCCAGACAGGCACCGTGGTTGAAATCCTGGGAGGGCATGGCTTCGTCCGGCGTTTGGAAACCCTGGGCATCAGGCCGGGTAAACGACTGACCAAGGTGAGTTCCACGCTGTTTCACGGGCCGGTCACTTTCAAGGTGGATAAGGCTCAGGTGGCGGTCGGCTTCGGCGTGGCCAGAGGGATAATAGTCCAGGTAGACCGATATCTACCTCCAGGTCCTTGATATGATGCGAATCCTGCTTGTGGGGAATCCTAATGTGGGCAAGAGTGCCCTTTTCTCCCGCCTGACGGGGATACGTGTCACCATCTCCAACTATCCCGGCACCACCGTGGAGTTCACCAAAGGGCATATCAAGCTGGGAGAAGAGCAAGCTGAGCTGATCGACATCCCGGGCAGCTATACCCTTGAACCGAGCTCCAGGGCGGAGGAAGTGGCCGTGGAGATGTTGAAAGAGGGTGACCTGGCCATCAACGTCGTTGACGCCACCAACCTGGAGAGAAACCTCAATCTAACACTGCAACTGCTGGAAAGAGGGATTCCGGTCATAGTAGCCCTCAACATGTGGGATGATACCCGGCATCGGGGCATAAGCGTTGACACGACCAGGCTGGAGGAGCTTCTGGGAGTGCCGGTTGTGCCCACGGTGGGCATCACCGGGCAGGGGGTAAGCGACCTTGTCAGCAGGCTTCCCGAGGCGCGAATCCCTGCAGAGGTCCGCACTTATGCCAGTGGTGATGAACGATGGGCAAGGGTAGGCGATATCGTGGGCCAGGTTCAAACGTTGAGCCACCGCCATCACACCTGGACCGATGCTCTGGAGGATGCCAGCAGCCATCGCTTGGGAGGAATCGTCATCGCCCTGCTGGTCCTGTTCGGTACGTTCTGGTTCGTCCGGTTGGTGGGGGAGGCTATTATCGATCACGTGGCTGAGCCGCTCTTTGAGTGGCTTTGGACGCCCCTGCTGATGAGGCTGAGCGTGGCTCTGGGGCCGGAGACCTTCTGGCATAGCGCCTTGATAGGTAGGCTCATCGAGGGGCAAATCGACTACCTCCAGTCCTTCGGCATGCTCAGTACGGGGTTGTTCATTCCGCTGGCAGCAGTGGCGCCTTATATCATATCCTTTTACCTGGCGCTGGGCTTTCTGGAGGACGTCGGCTACCTGCCTCGCCTGGCGGTGTTGATGGACACTCTGTTGCATCGGTTGGGGCTTCACGGGTATGCCAGCATACCCACTATTCTGGGGTTGGGATGTAATGTGCCGGCCGTTATGGCCACCCGTATTCTGGAGAGTCGCAAGGAAAGGTTCATCGCCGCCACTCTGATCTCCATAGCCGTTCCCTGTGCTGTGCTGCAGGCCATGATAATAGGCCTGGTGGGCCAGCAGGGCATGGGGTATGTAGGCATCATCTACGGCAGCCTGTTCATGTCCTGGGTGGTCATCGGCATGGTCCTTAATCGCCTGGTCAAGGGCTTCACCCCCGAGCTTCTGATCGAGATTCCTCCCTATCGTCTGCCGTCGGGGCGAGTTATCATTGAGAAGCTCTGGCTGCGACTCTCAGGAGTTGTCAAGCATGCCCTGCCCATCATCCTGGTCACCGTGCTGGTGGTCAATGTCCTCTACAATTTCGGGCTGTTTGATGCCCTTGCCAGCATTGCTGCCCCGGTCCTAACCGGGCTGTGGGGGTTGCCCAAGGAGACGGTTGTGGCCATCGTCATCGGCTTTCTGCGTAAGGATGCCGCCATGGGTATGCTGGCACCCCTGGCGCTGACTGCCAAGCAGTTGGTTATCAGCAGCACAGTTCTGGCCATGTTCTTCCCCTGCGTGGCCACATTCGTGGTGCTGGCCCGGGAGCTGGGGGCGAGAGACGTACTGAAAGCTGTGGCGGTCATGTTAGTGGCAGCACTGATAGTGGGCAGCCTGCAGAACCTCATTCTGTAAGCCAGGTTCACCGTCTCATCGAGCGGGCAAAGCAGCGCTCAGGATCTGTGACATGTCTTTGACGACTAGCTTATCATCCAGGTTCTCCGCCTTTACGGCATCGGTGAGCATGGTCAGACAGCCGGGGCAGGCCACTGCCAGGATGTCTGCTCCTGTCTCATGAGCTTCCCTGACCCTGGTCCGTGCAGGGCTGTCCTCTCCCCCGGCCAGAAGGTCAGTGATGAAATTGCCGCTGCCTCCGCCACAACAGAAGGCATCCTTTCTGTTTCGCTCCATTTCCACCAGTTCAATGCCAGGAACGCCCTGAAGTATCCGCCTGGGCTGCTCATAGATGTTGTTATATCGTCCCAGGAAGCAGGGGTCGTGATAGGTCACCCTGGCTGCTGCTGACGAGAGCTTCACCCCGGTCTTCTTGATCAGGTCATCCAGCACCTGGGTATAGTGGTACACCTGGAAATCCCCGCCCGAGGCCGGATAGTGGTTCTTCATGGTGTTGTAGCCGTGGGGACACAGCGTGATAACCTGCCTGACTCCGAGATCTCTGAATCTGCCGACGTTCTGCTCAACCAGGCTTTGAAACAGTCCCATTTCGCCCAGCATGTATATCTCATTGCCGCAGCATTCCTCCTCCTCTGCCAGTATTCCGAACGATACCCCCGAGGCGTTCAGGACATCCACCAGCGCGCCGGCCATCTTCTGCCCGTTTTCGTCATATGAGCCCAGGCAGCCTATATAGAGAAGGTATTCATCACCCGGGGCATATTCCCTGGCGCCGTCGGCCCAGGCAGCCCTCTGGCTCCTAAGTCGCTTCAGCGGGTTTCCATAGCCATGCACGGCTTCGAAGAAGCGCGCCACCCGCTGGGGTATTCTACCCTTCTCAACCATATCGCTCCTGGCTCCCACAATCCATTCGACTATATCAGGAGCGAACTTCATGGGGCATTGCTCGACGCAGTTCTTGCAGGTGGTGCAGGTATAGAGTATTTCAGCCAGATGCTCCGACCATTCGATCTCACCCCTCAACCAGGCATGAACGAGCCAGAGCCGGCCACCCGTGGAGTAGCTATCGAACCTGAACCTTCTGTAGGAGGGGCAATTGAAGCTCGAATAGTCGGACGGAAACTTGCAGTAGCCACACCTGAAACACCTGTGAATCTGGCTGGCGTAGTCCTGCATTAGCCTATCTCCCAGTTTCCGGGGTTCATGATCCCATTGGGATCCAGAAGTTTTCTGATCTTCTTCATGAGCGCAAGCGTGTTGGGGTCCATCTTGTCCATCAGGAGTTTCTGTTCGTCAATGTCCGCCTTCCAGAGCACACCGCCTTCCTCCAGCGCGAATTTGCTGCACTCGTCCAGGGCAGTCTTGGCTCTGGCCATCTCATCAGGATTCGCCCTGTTAAAGGAGAAGGAGAAGGAGAACATCATGCAATGCCCGGCCCCGATAAGCCTCGAGGTGGACGAGTAGAACAGCTTGTGTCTTGTGGCCACCTCCTCAAGCTTACTGACAAAGAGGGGGAATTTCTCAATGGGAGCTATGGGCCCTGCGTACTGAAAACCTCCTCCCTTGGACACATCGGCGAATCTGGTGGTGTCCTTGGATGGCATCGAGAGGAGGGGCCCTTTCATTGCCGGCGGCAGGCTCAGAAAGCCAACGTCCCTGCTTTCAAAGAGGTCCCAGAGGGCATCCCAGACCGCCTTGCGCTTGAACTCAAGCTCCTCCTGCGTATCTCCGGTTATATAGGCCATTATCCAGAATGTGTCCCTGAACCTCAGCGGCAACGGCTGAGCCGCAGCCACGACATCCTCGACCAGTTCGGTGTGGCTGAGCCTCAGCATGATCTCCGGCACCAGTTCCGCACGGTCTGTCAGGGCAAGCATGACGTCTCTCATCTTCTTGCAGGGGTACAGCTTGAGCCCCAGCCTGGTGATTATGCCGGTAGTGCCAAACCAGCCCAGGAACAGCCCTGACAGGTCCGGCAGCGGAGGCCCCTTCGAGAACCAGTATGGAGACACCGAGCATGAACCGATCCGGCAGAGCTCTCCGGTGGGCAGGACAACCTCCAGGCCGGAGACCATGTCCGAGTTGAAGCCATGTTGCTGGGACAGTCTTCCCTGTCCGTGTATCACGGCATTAGCTGCAATGGTGGCTGTCGGTGGCGAGTCGGGTATGCTGTGCCGTAGTTGAGGGTGATGTTTCTGCAGATGATTCTTCAGTGCCCCGTGTGTTACACCGGCCTCAACTATCACGTACCTCGCCTTTTCATTGACCTCCAGGATGCTGTCCATCCGCTTCATATCCAGCACGATGCCGCCGCGTTGAGGTATTACCAGGCCGGTGAGGGCCAGGCCCGCCCCCTGGGGCACCACAGGCACCTTCTCCCTGTTGGCCAGCTTCACTATTTCCTGTACGTGTTCACGGGTTCTGGGCAGCACCACAAAGTCGGGTTCATGCGGCGGCATAAGCCCGCCGTCCCTGGCATAGAAATAGCGTTCCTCTTTTCGATCGGAGACGAAATCCTTGCCGACTATTGCCACCAGCGCATCGTATACGGTACCGGTAGTTGCCATGGTCTTATCCTATACCTCTGCCCCCGATTCCGACAGCCGTAAGCCCTGTTCTTCACCTATGGCCAGCTTGCACAGGTCGATCATGTGTATGGGCTCTATGCCTCTGTCCGAAGCCTTATCTGCCAGCGCGTCCCAGCAGGCCGGGCAGTTGAAAACGCAATATTCGGCTCCGTACTCCACCATATCCTCCAGATTCCGCCTCTGTACGTCATCGGCAAAGGCCGGGCCCTTCGCCATCCGGAAAACCTCGGCGCAGCAGAGGGCATTCTCCTGATCATACCGCCGCTTGATCCGCTCCACTCCCAGCAGGCCGAATATGTCGTCGACATAATGGTCTGTCTGCGGACAAAGCCGGGCCGAGCAGTTTCTCTGGTAGGCAGCCCTGATATTGAGTGGTTTGATCACATCCTTGAGCTCCCTCAACCTGTCGCACAGGTACTCGTAGTAATGAACGGGCCGGAAGGGCACATCTATGCCGTAGGCGGACGCCAGCGAGGTGAAAGTGCCATAGCACTCGTCATGCAGGCACACCAGCTCCTTGATGCCCTGGTTCTTGATGTTCTCGACTACCATGGGCAGCCTGTCCTTGATTATCGATGCTCTGGCGTAATGCAGGTAAACAGCGTTGCAGAAAAACTCCTGGCCGAAGATGCCGGACCAGGCAATACCATCAAAGAGCTTCCCCTTGACGAGCGCGTAAAGATGGGGCAGGAAGCAGTACGATAATGCCCTTTCCTCGACCTTGCCCACTATGAATTTGCCCACCGGCTGACACTGGTTGATCCACATTGTGATGATGGGTCGCGGCGCCGGCAATATCCCTTTCTCCTCCTGTCGTTCAACGATCAGGTAGAACGGATGGTTGCCGAAGGGACAATACTCTTCGCAGGCATAACATGTGGTGCAGGAGCGGAGAACGGTGGAGTCCTGGTTGTCGATTACCTTCTGCCATTCTTTCTTCGCCTCATCGGTGTCTCTGAAGTCCATGTACTGACAGCCAACAAGACAACTGACGGCTTCACACGCGGCGCATTTGGTCGTATCAAACTGCAGTTTAGCTAGCGGCATGGCTCCCCCTGACCAGGGCATTATGTAGAAGATACCTGCCTCTGTCAATGGTGAGCGGCGCGTGCGGACGGGTTAGGGCAGGTGCTGTGTCGCCGGCTGACAGGGGCAAGCATCCCTTGACGGCCGCCGCGCCCGGTACTTGCCGGCGTTGGACAGACTGCACCCTGCACAGCAATGCTGGCTGAGCTGGGGCTGTCGTCGTACACGGCAGCTCCTGTATAATGACCAGTGGAGCACCGGGTCATGATGCGGCTGATGCCGGAGTTCCGCCGGAACCAGCCGGGAGGAAGGTACGTCACAATGGAGATATATCGTGATGCCTCACAGCCGGTCGAAGCCAGGGCCAGCGACCTGGTCCGGCGAATGACACTGGACGAGAAGATTGCCCAACTGGGCGCCATCTGGAGCTTCGAGGTACTGGAGGATGGGGAGTTCTCTCCTCGAAAGGCAGCTGGTCTTCTCAAGGATGGGATCGGCCACATGTGCAGGCCCGGTGTGGGCACTGCCCTTCTGCCTGCGGAAATCGCTGCCTTCCTGAACGACGTTCAGCGTCACCTGGTGACCAATACCAGGCTCGGGATACCGGCTATGGTACATGAGGAATGCCTGAGTGGATTCATGGCCCGGGGAGCGGCCGTGTTCCCTCAGATGATCGGCATGGCCAGCACCTGGCAGCCGGAGTTGCTGGAGAGAATGACCGACGTTATCAGAGGGCAGATGAGGGCGGTGGGAGTTCACCAGGGGCTCAGCCCCGTGCTGGACGTGTCCAGAGACCCGAGGTGGGGCAGGGTCGAGGAGACGTTTGGAGAGGACCCGTATCTCATCGCAGAAATGGGGACCGCCTACGTGAGGGGACTCCAAGGGGTGGGCTTGGAGAACGGTGTTGTAGCTACGCTGAAGCATTTCGCCGGCTATGGTATGTCGGAGGGCGGGCTGAACTGGGCACCATCTCACATACCGTCGAGACTGCTCAGGGAGGTCTATCTGTATCCCTTCAAGGAGGTCATCAAGAGGGCGGGAGCGCTGGCCGT
>JACUUR010000073.1 GCA_014859205.1 Dehalococcoidia bacterium
GAGAATACCACCGCTCATGCACATAAGAGGCCAACATCGCCAAGAGGTAATAGCCTTTCTCCGGGATCATTGCGGCCGCCACCGGTGGCAACTTGCCCTTCCGTCCTCAGGACGCGGACACGAGACCTATGTCGCTCAAGGTAATGACGGCAGCTACTTCGTGAAGGTAGGGGCCGACATCCCTCGCTATCAGGTCATGGCCTCACTGGACCTGACACCCGCTGTAATCGTGCGGGGGTATCTGGCGGACGGCACGTCCATACTGGTGCAGCATTACGTCGACGGCCGGAATCCCTCCCGACAGGATTTTTGCCATCTCTTGGACAGAATCGCATCGGTCGTGAACAAGGTACATCATAGTCCGGCTCTGAAGAGCATCCTGCCGCCAGGCGAGTCTGATACGTACAGAGACGCTGCCCTGGCTGCCGCCAGGCGTGTTCAACACAAATGGGAAGGGTGTCGGGCGCTAGTCCCGGCCGTGGCGGACTATCTTGACGACGCACTGTCTTGCCTGAAGCAAGACATAAAGGAGTTTGCCGGCTCCGGCCTGGTCGCTTCGCACAACGATATCTGCAACAGCAACTGGCTGATCGCCCCGGATGGCAACGTCTACCTCGTCGACCTGGAGGCAATGTCCCTCGACGATCCGGCCCATGATATGGGTTCGCTCCTGTGGTGGTACTATCCGCCGGAGTTGAGGCCAGACTTTCTGACGCGTGCCGGTTATGAGTATGATGAGGCCTTTCGCAGCCGAATGCGGGCGCGTATGGCGCTGCATTGTCTGGACATTCTGCTGCCGCGGCCACGAAGCTTTGACCGGTTCGACCCTGACGTGTTTGCAGAGGAGTTGGCAGATTTCAGAGCCGTCTGTGCAGGGAGGGAGAACCCGCAGGGATATGCGTACTGAAGGCCAGATCGCCCACGAGTGCCTCGGCTCTGCCTGCGCATCGGATGCTAAGTCTCCTGCAGACGAACCTGCCACCACCGCAAGACACCGACAGTGACCCAGCGGTACAGATCGAAGCTAAGTCGCCGGCAATCAGGTATCTGGCATTAGCTCTCTCCACGTTCAGGGGCAGACCGCCTGAACCTCTCAACCCTGCATATCTCATCGGGCCCTCGCCACAGTGGCAATGCCACACTGAGTGCAGCCGCACTGCGCCACCGTTGACGGACATCCTTGGCCGGTGGTTCCCCTTCGCGCCCGCGCCGGGGGCTCACTCAATCTCGGTGAAGCTGACAGCGGTGTACAACGGACGGTGGTTTTGGCAAAATAGGACCATTACACTGAGGGAGGATGTACAGATGAGATTGTCCGAGAATACGACGAGAGCACGAGTCTTGCTGCTACCCTTTATCCCCATACTGCTGGCGGTCTCAGCCGGGACCGACTGTCCGCCCCCCGCGGAGCCGGGCCCCAATCAGCCGCCGCATCCGACCGAGCTGGCGCTGCCCGAACCAAGACCGGACAGCAGCGTTTCGCTGGAGCAAACCCTGCTGCAGAGGCGGTCTGTCAGGAGCTACTCAGATGAACCTCTAACGCTCGACGAGGTCTCACAACTGCTCTGGGCAGCCCAGGGCATCACCGATCCCAGAGGGTACAGGACTGCGCCATCGGCGGGGGCCACCTATCCGCTGGAGACTTACCTGGTGGCAGGCAATGTGGCAGACGTCGGCCCCGGGGTCTACCGCTATGACCCGGAGGAGCATGCGCTGGTCAAGGTCATCGACGGTGATGTAAGAGCGGGCCTGGCTTCAGCCGCCCTGGCACAAAGCTCAGTCAGAGAAGGCGCCATAAGCATCGTCTTCACGGCCGTCTATGCGCGGACGACCCAGCGTTACGGCGACCGGGGTGTAAGGTACGTGCATATGGAGGCGGGACATGCCGCACAAAACGTCTACCTCCAGGCCGTTGCACTGAATCTGGGCACGGTCGTGATCGGAGCTTTCCACGATGACCAGGTGAGCAGCATACTCGATCTGCCGGCTGATGAGCAGCCCCTATACATCATGCCCCTGGGAAGAACCGGGTGATATCAGGCTGCTGGCAGGACTCTTGTGTCAGCGCAGGAACGATTTTTCACCAGGGACGCCGGGAGCGCCAGTCCTCATCCGGCAGGTGCCATGTACAGCTTCTGTTCTGTTATGTATGTCGCTACCTCGGGCGGAACCAGGTAACGGAAGGACATGCCTTGAGCGACACGCCGGCGGATTTCCGAGGAACTGACCCCTATCACAGGCATATCAAGCCGAATCACCTTATCCAGCACCCCGGGCAGCGCTGTTTCCAGGTGCTCCAGGTCCCTTGGTTCTGGTCCTTCGGCCCCTTTCAAGACAGGTCTGGGGGCGACCACCAGCCTGCATAGTTGCGCCACCCGCTTAGGTTCCTTCCACAGAGGCAGGTCCGCCAGCGTATCACGACCCAGCATGAAGAAGAACTCCGCTTCGCTACCCATTTGCTCTCGCAGAATGGTGAGGGTATCCACGGTGTAAGAGGGACCGGTGCGCTCCACTTCCAGGGTACAGAGCTTGAAACGTGGGTTGTCAGCTATGGCCCGCCGCACCATTTCCACCCTGTGGGCTGCCGGGCTAACATCGCGGTCCAGCTTCAGCCAGGGCTGTCCGGCAGGCACGAACAGTACCTCGCGCAGTCCTAACGTGATTCTGGCTTCCTCAGCGATAACAAGGTGGCCGACATGGATAGGGTCAAACGTGCCTCCAAGGATGCCTATGTTCACCGGCCTATCTCTTCGGTTTGGGACGGAAGACCGCTAGCCGGGGCTGAGCGGTTTCCTCTGCTTCGCTGCTGGCCTGCTCCACCATGGCGGTGGCCTTGCTGAACAATTCTAACACAGCCTGCCCGCTGGCCGCCGAGATGTAGAAGGCTGAAGCCCCCAGTTCCGATAGGACGGCACCCAGGGACTCCTTCATCCCGGGCAGGCGCGATCGGACCTCGGGCAAGTCTATTTTGTTGACCGCCACCACTTTGGGCTTCTGCGATAGGCCTTCGTATATTGCGATCTCCTTATCCAGCGTCTTGAGGTCATCAAGGGGGTCCACCGAACTCCCGTCCAGCAGGTATATCAACACCTGTGTTCTCACCGCATGACGCAAGAACGCGTTGCCCAGTCCTCTGCCCAGATGTGCCCCTTCTACAAGGCCGGGCAGCTCAGCTACCACATAGTCTCGGCGCTCGCCCGGCATTACTCCCATAACCGGCTGGCGGGTGGTGAAGGGATAATCGGCTATCTGGGGCCTGGCCCTTGATACCGCGGCTAGCAGAGTGGACTTACCCGAGTTCGGCTGACCGACAATACAGACATCCGTAACAAGCCTTAGCTCGAGGACAATATGGCGCTCCTCTCCCTGTGTGCCCTTGCCAGCCACCTCGGGGGCCTGGTTCACCGCTGTGGCAAAACGCACATTGCCCGATCCTCCCCGGCCGCCCCTGGCCACCAGACACCTCTGCCCTGAAGCCCTCAGGTCAACCAGGAGAGTCTCCGGCCCCGCCTCAGTCTTCGTCAATACCCTCGTGCCCACCGGCACTGAGATCGTCAGGTCACGGCCACTCTTGCCGCGCTTGCGCCACCCGGCTCCCCTATGGCCATCTTCAGCCACGAACTCTTTCCGCCGCCCGGTCAGGCTCAGATCCGCTACATTGGAACTGGCCACCACAAACACGCTTCCGCCGTCTCCACCATCCCCACCATCCGGCCCACCAAAGGGAACATACTTCTCCCGACGGAAGCTAACGCAGCCATCCCCACCATATCCACCCCTGACCACAAGCTCTCTTGTATCTATCATCATCTAATCAGTCAACATGTCGTTTATAGTATTAAAGATGGTTAATAGTCATCATAAGCAATTACATTGTCTGATAACGGTGAAAAGCGGGGAAGCTCAGGGTTCCAAGCGAATCGCGCGCCGGATAACCAACAATCTATCCACAAATCAACGCCGGTTCTGCACAGCCTGGTGTGCTGTCTTCGGGCCCTTCCGGGCGTCGATCTTTTCTGTTATCTCCGCTATCTGTCTGGCCAGGTCGGGATTGACACTCATCCGGCTGGCTACTTTCTCGTAGCCATGAAGAATGGTGGCATGGTTTCTGCCGCCGAGTGCCCGCCCGATCTCGGCAAGCGGGTACTGGTGTCTCTCCCTCATAAGATAGATGGCCACGTGCCGTGCCAGGCTGGTCATCCTGTCTCTCTTCTTACCCGTCAGCTCATCGGGCGAGAGGCTGAAATGCTCCGCCACCACGCGTAGCAGGAGCCTTATGTCCTGCTGATGCGTTGCGCTTGTCAATAACTTGTTGATTGTCTGGGGAGTAATCCTGGCCCCGCTCAATCTGGCTTGGGCGGTGAGATACACCAGCGCACCTTCAAGCTGACGAACATTGCCGGAAACCTTCTCGGCTATGATGTGCAGCACACCCTCGAGTTCCGGGGTCATCGCCGTGTCTGCTTTGGCCCGCAGAATACTCAGACGTGTCTCAAAGTCGGGCGGCTGTATGTCGGTAACAAGCCCTCCCTCCAGGCGCGACTTCAGCTTGCTGCTGAGAGGTTGCATGTCTTTGGGAGCGCAGTCACCGGTGATGACGATCTGACGGTTGTTGTTGTATAGCTCGTTGAAGATATGGAAGAAGCATTGCAGGGTCTGTTTCTTGTCTATCAGGAAGTGCACGTCGTCGAACAGAAAGACATGGATACTCCTGAATTTGCTGCGAAAGGCGTCAACCTGCTTCTCTCTAACCGCCAGTACAAACTCATTGGCGAACTGCTCCGCCGTGGTATAGATCGCCTGCAGTCCGTTGTTCTCGGTCAGGTGCCCGATGGCATGCAGCAGATGCGTCTTGCCCTGCCCCGTGCTGCTGTGGATGAACAGCGGATTATAGCTGTCCGCCGGACATTCGCATACCTCTACAGCGGCAGCATAGGCCAGACGGTTGGAGTCGCTGACAACGAAGTTGTCGAAGGTATATTTGGGATTGAACCTGTACCGTACGGCCAGGGTGCTTGTTCCGCCGTCGGTCTGGCTGGCCGCGGGACCGGCCCGCAATTGTTCGCCGTTGCCCACTACGAACTGGACCTCGGCATCGTCACCGACAATATCGACCAGGGTCTTCCTGACCAGAGGATACAGGCGCTTGGATAGCCACTCAGCTACAAAAACGTTGGCGACACCGACCACAAAGACGTTGTCCTTATAGCTGAGACCCTGGCTATTGCTGAGCCAGGTAGTATAATTGGCCTTGCTGACCTGTATCTGAAGCTTACCTAGAGCTGCCTTCCAAATCTCTTTAGCTGATTCCAATCTATCCCGGCTCCCGGCAATCCTCAGCTATAGAGATAGCTGAGAAGAGTATTATGGCGAGGTGGGTAGTTAAGGACTTACCCGCCTATAGGATAGCAGGTTTGCCCGGGTCTGCGCTAGGCGATGTTTGACATAACAGGGTGATTAACCGAAAATAATCCCGCCGTGACTGTCCGCACTGTTTTCATGGGCACCCCCCCGTTTGCTGCGACGGTGCTGGAGGCCCTGCTACGGGGTCGCTATAACGTCGTTGCAGTCTATACCCAACCCGATAGGCCTGCCGGCAGAGGGCACGGGGTTGTCTATCCCGCGGTGAAGCGGCTCAGCCTGGAGCGGGGCATAACGGTCGTTCAACCCCGCAGTCTCAAATCAGGGCAGGCGACGGCGGAGCTGGCCGGCCTGCAACCCGGGTTGATAATCGTAGCAGCCTATGGCTTGGTCCTGCCCGCCGAAGTACTGTCCTTGCCCGGTTTCGGGTGCGTGAATGTTCATCCCTCATTGCTGCCGCGCCACCGCGGGCCCTCGCCTATCGCCAGCACAATACTCTCCGGGGATGAAGTTGCCGGGGTAACCATAATGCTAATGGATGCCGGACTGGATACCGGGCCGGTCCTGTCTCAGCAGGAAGTGGGCGTCTCATCCAGCGATACGTCCGGCTCTCTGGGCGCCAGGCTGGCCGACGCGGGGGCCAGGCTCTTGCTGGAGACCCTGCCCCGGTGGCTTGGCGGAGAGATCCGGCCGCAGGTCCAGGACGAGTCCCGGGCTACTTACAGCAGGTTGATAACCGCTGATGACGCTGAGATCGACTGGCGACTGTCGGCGCTTGAGATCTGGCGAAGAGTCAGGGCCTACAATCCCTGGCCGGGCTGCCACACCTGGTATCAGGGCAGGCGGCTCAAGGTCCACCAGGCGGCTCCCTGCCACGCCCCGGCAGAGGGCGAGGTAGGGGAGGTGGTGTCTTTGGGCGAGTCACCCGCAGTAGGGGTGGTAACCGGCGACGGGGTCCTGGGCCTCTGCCGCATTCAGATGGAAGGAAAACGGGACATGTCGGCAGACGAGTTTGTGCGCGGGAGAAGGGACTTCGCCGGTTCGGTTCTGGGCAGCAGGTAGCTCAGCAACGCTAGCCCGCCAGGTAGTAGATGAGCATTGCCACGGCCAGCATGACCAGCAGGGGTGGCAGAATGTACCTGTATACCTTGGCCAGACTGGCCTGAAAGTACTCGGTGGAGAGTATCAGGCAGAGATGGAGGGGCGAAACCAGCACTCCCACATATCCGCTTATGTAGGCCAGCAGCAGGCCGTAGGGGTTGACCTCTGAGCCCAGGGTTAAGAACGGAATCAACAGCGGAAGGCTGATGCCCACAAAGCCCATGCTGATGCCGGTGGCGAAGCCCATTAGAAAGGGCAGTGCAGCCACGATGGCCAGTGTGGGCAGGCCTATGTGCTGCATATCTGTGAAGAGTGCGTAGGCGGCACCGGAGCTCTCTATCGTAGCCTTGTATAGCATCAGGGCATATAGCAGGAACAGGATCTTCACATCGAGGCCGTACTTCAATGCCAGTTTGAGGTCCGGCCATCTGGCCCTTTGCTGGGCAGCAAGCAGGACTAAGGCCAGAGGAAAGGCTATCACCGCGGGCTGTCCCAGCAAGACCAGCGTTACCACCAGGAGTATGGGCCACGACGCCCTCAGAAGATCGCGGACCACGCTCTTCTTTGGCGCGCTCTCCTTCGTTCCCGCCGCCCTGATCGGCTTAAGCATCCGGTAACTGGAGATGAGGCCCAGCCCGATGGAGAGAGCCGTCATGGGCAGAAGTGTCGCCGTCACGGAGGAGAGAGGGACGGACAATATCACGCTTGTGGCTATGATGGCTGGATATACGGGCAGGGAGTTCTCCCACACGTGCCTGAACCAGTAGTTCACGAAAGTGACTTTTTCGGCGGGTAGGTTCATTCTGCCGGCCAGGTCCCTTAAGGCGGTGGCCGAGACCAGGGCTCCGGCCGGCATGGGAACCAGTCCTATCATGGCAGGCACGAGATGCATGGCCAGCTTGGGCCCGAGCCTCTCCATCGTGACCGCCAGTCTTGTCAGCAGGCCCCTGACTTCCATCAGCCGGCTCATGCTCAGGGCGCAGGCCACGATCGCCAGCAGCTTGAGAGTTTCGTAGTCCAGCAGGGTCCGCAGCATGTGTTGAGGCAGCGAGCGCACCGGCAGCAGCAGCAAAGATACGGCCAGGCTTCCCGCCAGGATGGCAGGACCCGGATGCACCTTGAGCCTGAGCAGAATCAGTATCCCGCCGATGGATGCCAGCAACGCCATGGACGGGTTCAACAAGTCAGCAGCCCTCCCTCAGCAGCCGGTAGTGCATGTCATTACTGGAATGATGCCAGATCATAAACCGTGGGCCTGCGCAGGGTAAAGACATCGGCGGCCGGGCCTCAGTGCCCCTATAAGGTTGCTGCCCGATCGAAACCGACCCAGGTGGTGGTCTTCTCTACAGGCTCCCTGTCAGTTCCCAGTTTGTTGGCAGGGAAGCCCCAGTCGGGATAGCCAATGGCGATGGCAGCTATGATCCGCTTCGAATCCGGAATGCGAGCGTATTTCCTGAGCACATCCGGGTACATCGTTCCCTGGTCCTCAATGCAGGTGCCCAGGCCGAAGTGCAGGGCGGCAAGACAGATGGTCTGTGTCACAGCCCCGATGTCGAGCAGTGGCCCGTTTTCGCTCAGCGAACGGTCAACCGAGACGATGATCGCCGCAGGCGCATCGAAATAGCGGAATCCGCGCTCCAGCCATTTCGCCCTCTTCTCCTTGTCCTCGCGGGGTATCTCCATAAGCTGGAACAGTTGCTTGGCGAGGTCCACCTGGCGTCTGCGGTAGATGCTCTCGGTGGGCCATCCCACCACCACGTGCTCAGGATTGGGCGGCGCCCCGGAATTGAGCAACTCAACGTTGCTCCGTCGCACGTCGTCCAGAACATCGCCCGTGACCACGGTGAACTCCCAGGGCTGGGTGTTCATGGCCGACGGAGCACGGCCGGCCAGCTCCAGGATCTCTTTGAGCACCTCTTTGGGCACCGGGTCGGCTTTGTAGCCCCTGATGCTCCTGCGCTCTTTCACTGCTGTGATGACATCCATAGACCGCTCCTTTCGCTTGTGGTCCGGCTTCTTTCGCAGCATCTCAGGCCACCGGCCTCTGTCGGCAGCGGCAAGGGTCTCTGTGCCGCATACGGTAGGCGGCCCGGCCGAGCCATGACCACGTTATGCCTCAGGAGGTACGGGCTCAGACTCGTAAATCCGTTCTTCCGCCAGTTCTGCCTCGCTGAGTGCAACGTCCGCTTCAATATCCCTGCCCTCGATGCCCTTGGCCAGGAGTTCCTTATAGTATTCGTGCTGGATGATGAGGTTCATGATCTCGTTGCTGCCGGTCCAGATCATGATCA
>JACUUR010000074.1 GCA_014859205.1 Dehalococcoidia bacterium
GCAAATCCCAAATCCTAAACCCTAAATCCCAGACAAATTCCAATGTCCAAATCCAAATCACCAAATCACTGAGCTGTGAAGCAATCGTTTCCTGCATCCAGAGGGGCCAACAGGATCACGGCCCGATAAATCGGGCAACTACATCTTCGTGATTCGCCCGCCATTGCAGGGGTAAACCCCGCCCCTGCTGACCGCTGACTCCTGACTACTGACTGTGAGCGCTGACGGCTGATGGCCTTGCGCTTTGGCCTGTCATTTTGACTTCTGGTCTTTGCCCTTTGATATTTGACCTCTCCCTCAGGCCGCCCCCAGCACCCAGTCGCCGACGTTGCACTGGCCGGAGGCGTTGCTGCCCACAGCAACCACGGTACCGTCGGACTTGAGTCCAACCGTGTGGAGGATGCCCGCGTCAACCTGCACGATGTCTCTCCACCCCCCGACCAGGCACTGGCCGGATTGGCACCAACCGGTATGCACCACTGTGCCGTCGGCCTTCAGCCCCGCCGAGGCCTGACAACCTCCCGCGACCTGGACTATGTCGGTCCAATGAGAGACATCGGTCTCCCCGTAGTTGTTCCGTCCCACCGCCAGCACGATGCCATCGGACCTCAGCCCCAGGCTGTGATGGCCACCCGCCCCCAGTTGGACTATGTTGGTCCAGTCGCCCACTTCGAGCCGGCCCTCGCCGGCGTTCCCAACAGCCACAACGGTGCCGTCGGGCCTGAGCCCCAACGTGTGATAGAAGCCTGTGACCACCTGAACTATGCCGGTCCAGTCATCGACGCCGAGCTGGCCGGAAAGGTTGCCACCGACAGCAAGCACCGTGCCGTCCGACCTCAGGCCGACGGTGTAATACCTGCCGCAGTCGATCTGAACGATGCCGGTCCAGTCATCGACGCTGCATTGACCGTCTTCGTTGCTGCCCACGGCGATTACAGTGCCATCTGCCCTGAGGCCCACCGTGTGACGTTCACCCGCAGCCACCTGGATGATGTCCGTCCATTCACCGACCTCGCTCTGCCCCCAGGTGTTGCTTCCGACGGCGATGACGGTGCCGGCCGGTCTGAGCCCCACAGTGTGCCAGATGCCGGCGGTGACCATGGGGATGACCTCGAATTCGGCGGTGAGTGAGCGATTGCGATCCATGGCGATGGTGATCTCTGGGGCATGGATATCGGCTATGCCGTCCACATCGCCGCTCCAGGCTACGAAGCGACAGCGGGTCTCCGGGGCGGCAACCAGGGTGACCGCAGTGCCGCAGTCATAGGCGAACGTGCCCTGGCCGGGGGTGGTCACCGAGCCGAAGGCCGTGCTGCTGACGGTAAGCTCATAGCGTCGGATGGCGAAGTTGGCGGTTACGCTTCTGACGGCCTGCGCGCCGATAACGATGGAGATGGTGGTATTGGCGGAGAAGGGGTCGGCCACACTGCCACCGGTCCAGTTCACGAACTCGTAACAGTCATCCGCCACAGCCACCAGAGTCACCACCGTGTCGTTCTCATAGATGAAGACACCCTCACCGGGTGCAGTTACAGACCCACCCGCCGTGCTGGAGATGCTGAGTTCGCACTGCACAATGGGAATAGCTTCGAAATTGGCGGTGATGGAGTAGTCGCCCCTCATGGTGAGGGTGGTCTCGGCGGCTTCGACGTCCTCGACCGTGCCCACATTGCCGGTCCAGTTCACGAACCGGTGTCCGGAATCAGCTTCGGCCACCAATTCGACCACTGTGCCATACTCGTAGGTATAAGAATCCTCGCCCGGGCTGGTTACCGATCCTCCCTCCGTGCTCGAAATGGTCAGGTCGTATTGAAAGCCTGCGCCCTCAACGCAGCCCGCAATAGCGGCGATGACAGCTACAACAAGTAAAAAAGTGGTAACTTTGCCTGCGGGTAGGCGCAACCTGGAAATGGTCACTGCTCTCATGCCTGGCCTCCTTGGAGTGTGTTGGGGTGTTGTTGACAAACCCGTAAATACTATGCCGTCCGGGCCGCCCTGTCAACCGGGCACGGCTGGAACGCCGCAATGCAAAAGGCAAAAGTCAAACGGCAAAGTGACAGAGCCAAGGTCAAAGATTTCCCGATTTTCACCTGTCACGTTGAGCTTTGATCCTTGATCTTTCATCCTACGTTGTGCCCTCCCACCTGAGGTCATGACTCCCCTTGTCCCTCTTATCTTAAGAGGGGAACCCCACCACATACCTCCCCAGGCGGGGCAAGCCCCGCCACTACACGGGCGCGGGGGGCCAGACCCCAGGGGAAGAAATCCAAATGCCAAAATCCCAATGACAAAGAAAAGCCAAAGGCCCAAATGTCAGACGGGGGGCAACGATCACCCTCACCTGAATCCTCTCCCTCAAGGGAGAGGAAAAATGCCAGCCATGCTGCATCCCTCGAGGGAGAGAAGATTAGAGGAGAGGCGGGGACAAGCCCCGCCACTACAGGTCAAGCTCGAAATCCTAAGCAACAAATCCCAATGTCAAAATCCAAATGTCAAGGCAAATCCAAAGGCCTCAATGTCAAAACGGGGCAAAGATCACCCTCACCTTAAATCCTCTCCCTCGAGGGAGAGGAAAGAGTCGGGCGGGGCAGGCCCCGCCAGTACAGAGGCGGCGGAGGCGGAGCCCCCGCTTATGCGAAAATGGCGCTACTGGTTCAGCCGGGTCGTCTCAGGATCTCCTCGAGCGCGGTTCTGAGTGCCGGCAGATCCTCCTGAACCGTCTGCCAGGTTAGCTCCAGGTCGACACCGAAGTATTCATGAATCAGAACATCTCTCATGCCGGCAATCTTTTGCCAGGGCATTTCGCCGTGTCGTTCTCTGAAATCGACCGGCAGGCTTTTGACAGCTTCACCGATGATCTCCAACCTCCTGATAACTGCATCCTGCATTTCCGTTCGCTCCAGGAAGTCTTGCCTGGAGGCACCCCGGGTGTAGCGTTGAATGAGTTCGATGCTCTCCAGCATGTACCTGACATAGACGCGCGGGTCCTTGCTCATAGGATCGTCACCTGTTCCCTGAGAACGTGCTCCCTGATAAGTGGTGCTACCGAGTCATAAGTGACAACGTCCACCTTGCGCTGGAGCGCTTCCTCCATCTCAAGCTTGAGGCCCACAAGGTCGAGAAGCGTCTTGCGCCCTGTGAACTCGACCAGAATATCCAGATCGCTGTCGCCCCTGGCCCTGCCGGTGGCAACGGAGCCGAAAAACGCCGCTCGACATACATCATGCCTGCGGAGAATGCCGCCTACCTCATCTTTGAGTTCTTCCAGGTCGCTTCTCATCTTCTGCCAAGCTATTCCTTTAGCTGCCATAAGGTCTTCGATGTGCCTCAGCAATTATACCATGCATGCGGGCTGTTTCTTATTGTGGCGCCGTGGCTAGCGACGATTACCCGGGCTGCCCACACCCCCAAGGCGGGAGAGATCTAGAGTGAGGGGGACAGAATTCCCCAACCTCCCCGCAGAATCACCCTCACCTTAATCCTCCCGACTGAGTCGGGATCTTCGTTCTCCCTCGAAGGAGAGGAAGGTAAGCGACAGGTGGGGATGGGCCGCGCCAGTACAGAGGTGCAAGGCGCTAAGCGGCAATCCCAATGGCAAAGAGAACCCAGAGGTCTGAATGTCAGAGGGGGGCAACGATCACCCTCACCTTGATCCTCCCGACTGAGTCGGGCTCTTCGTTCTCCCTCGAGGGAGAGGAGACGAGAGGAGAGGCCGGGCGAGCCCCGCCACTACATTAACGACCGAACCCATAACGCCGCGCTTTCTGAACTCCTGCCCCGGGAATCAAGTCCTGACCTTTGCCTTCCTGAAGGGAAGCTCGGCAAACTCCAGGCGCGATAAGCTCTCCTTAAGCCTCTCGGAGGCATCCAGGATCTCCATGCCTACGATGTGACCACCAGCATCAAGGTCTACGCTTACTCCCTCCTCAACATCTATGCTCCGGTCAGCAGGGACATCTCTGAACTCGATGTACAGGGCGTCAACCTCGGCGTCGTACTCGATCTTCATGCTATTCCTCCTTTGGGCAGACGGTCCTTCAACGTCACCGTGACCACTACCGTCCTTTCTTGCTCCTCGACATACGTGACTCTGATGTACCTGTCGTTCCGTTTCCTCCAGGCGTTCCGCCTGCCCTTCTCACCAGACTCCGTGTGATCAGGGCCTTCCAGTAGCTGCTCTACCTCCCCGGGGGAGACGCCGAATCTTCTCATTCTGTTTCGGGCGTGCCGAGAGAAATATAGATTCATTATCGATCCTTGGATACATTCCTGACCTTGTGAATGTGCGAGGCACCTCCCAGTCGCATTATGCCACGCGCCGAGCAGAGGGGCAAATCGGGACGAGAGAGCCTTGCCGTAGGGGCGGGTCTTAGGCCCTACCGCCTGAGGTCATAACTCCTCTTGTCCCCTCTTATCTTAAGAGGGGGATCCCATCAGCCACCTCCCCAGGCGGTCAACCGGCCACGGCTGGAACGCCGCAATGCAAAAGGCAAAAGTCAAACGGCAAAGTGACAGAGCCAAGGTCAAAGATCCTGCAGTATGACCTGTCAATTTCAGCCTTGCTCCTTGATCTTTGATCTTACGTTGTGCCCTGCCACCTGAGGTCATAACTCCCCTTGCCCCTCTTATCTTTAAGAGGGGAAACCCGCCGTCCTCTTCCCCGGGCTTCGGCTTTGCTCAGGACAGGCCTTAAGGGGAAGCCCACCCTCCACCTCCCCAGGCGGGGGCAAGCCCCGCCACTACATTCTTCACTGTGTCATTGCGAGCGAAGCGCGGCAATCTCCCTGCCACCCCCACCGAGATTGCTTCGTCGCCCCGATTATCATCGGGGCTCCTCGCAAAGACAAGAGGGGGGGCGGGGGCAAGCCCCGCCACTACAGAGTGAGGCCGCTGATCGCTGAATGCCAGGTGCCGACTGGAGCTCCATCTGCCATTTGGGCTCTGAGCTTGACCTGGGATTTGAGCTTAGAGCTTCAGTTGGCATTGGAGCTCGGTAGTCTGCCATTGCCTCCCCTCCTTGCCCCCACCCTTACACGCTGCTAGAATATGTCCGGCCCACCACGACGCACGACAGGGCCGCAGTCTACAGCATAGTCAGCTAACATGACTCCGGACAAGACCGAGGACGAGCAGATCATACGTACAGTCTGCAACAGTCACTGCGGCGGCATCTGCGACATGAAGGTGCACGTCCGCGACGGACGGATCGTGCGCATCGAGAGCGGCGCCGAGGGGGACACCGGCCACCGGATGTGCGCGCGGGGCCGCGCCTACCGCCAGCGCGTCTACGCCCCCGACCGGCTGCTTCATCCGCTCAAACGGGTGGGACCCAGAGGCGCAGGCGAGTTCACCAGGGTCTCCTGGGACGAGGCGCTGGATACAGTAGCTGCCGAGCTGAAGAGGGTCAAGGACGCCTACGGCAATGCCGCCATTCTGCACTTCTGCTCGCTGGCCGACGCCCATGCCGTGCACCATGCCCAGGCCTTTCACAGGCTGCTGTGCCTGTTCGGCGGCTACACTGCCCCCTGGGGCTTCATATCCTATGAAGGGCTGGCCTTCGCCGCCGGCACCACCTACGGCACTGCCCCCGGCGCATACACCTACGAGATCTCCACCAGGGCCAAGGAGTACCCCGCTGCGCGCCTGATCATCATGTGGGGCTGGAACCCGGCCGATACACAGCAGGGCACCGCCATTCCTCTGTCGCTGGCCCGGGCCAGGGAGGCCGGCGCAAGGATAGTCTCGGTCGAGCCCAGGTATACCGACTCGGCGGCGGCCTTCGCGGAGCAGTGGATTCCCATCAGACCGGGGGCCGACGTGGCCGCCCTGACGGCCATGGCCTACAGTATAATAAAGGAAGGCCTGCACGACGAGGCATTTATCCAGGCCCACACCTCTGGCTTCCAAGAGTACAGGGACTACCTGTTTGGGGTGGCGGGCGCGGTGGAGAGGTCGCCCGAATGGGCGGCCGGCATCACGGCCATCCCCGCCGAGGCCATCGCCGACCTTGCCCGCGAGTACGCCACCACCAGGCCGTCCATACTGGAGGCCGGCTATGCGGCCGGCCGCACCGCCTACGGCGAGCAGTTCCACCGGGCGGTAATGGCGCTCGAGGCGATCACCGGCAATGCCAGATTGCCCAGCGGCCGCGAATCCCCCTTTCGGGCCCTGAAGCACATACTCCAGATACCGAGTCCGCCCAACCCGGTGGAGGCGGACGCGCCCCCGCGGTGGAACGCGCTGCCTTACCGCAGCGCCACTGTCAACTCCAGCGCCCGGGTCAATGTGAACCTGCTGGCCGACGCCATCCTCAAGGGCAGGCAGGGGGGCTATCCGGCCGACTACAAGTTCCTGTGGCTGTCGAACACCAACTACCTGAACCAACTCTCGGATGTCAACAAGGCAGCCGGGGCCTTCCGCAAGCTGGACTTCGTGCTGGTAACCGAGCAGTTTATGTCAACCACCGCCAGGTTCGCCGACATCGTATTGCCGGTATGTACCTTTCTGGAGCGACACGACTTCCGCACACCCAGGGCCATTGAGCCGCTGGGCGAGTCCAGGTCGCAGCTTGATATCTGCACTGCCCTGGCGCCCAGGCTGGGCATCAGCGATTACAGCGACAAGTCGGATGCCGAGTGGGTGGAGTTCATGACCGCGCGGCTGACCGAGGAGTTCAACAGAGCAGCAGCCCCCCGGAAGGACCCTGATGATTCGGCACCGAAGCCGCTGCCCACCCCCTCGGGCAAGGTTGAGATCTACTCCAGTCTGATAGCCGGCATGCGGCACGAGCTGATACCTCCGCTCCCGCAGTATATAGAGACATGGGAGAGCCGCAACGACCCGCTGGCCGCCAAGTACCCGCTGCAACTGATTACGCCTCACTGCAAGCGGCGGGCGCACAGTCAGTTCGACAACCTGCCCTGGCTGCGCGACCTTGAGATTCAGGCGGTGACCATCAACAGCGCCGATGCAAAGGCCAGGGGCATCCGCGATGGAGACATGGTGCGGGTGTTCAACGACCGCGGCCAGGTGGCCATACCGGTCCTGGTCACCGAAAGGATCATGCCCGGGGTGGTCTCGCTGCCGCAGGGGGCCTGGTACAGCCCGGACGAGAAGGGATTGGACCACGGCGGCTGTGCCAACGTGCTGACCAGGAACGTCTCGTCGCCGGCGGGAGCCTTCCCCAGTCATACCGCGCTGGTGCAGATAGAGAGGTACAAGGGCTAGGCCATGCAGTACGGGTTTTATGTCAACCAGACCCGCTGCACCGGCTGCTTCACCTGCGTGGTGGCCTGCCGAGACTGGCACGATGTGCCGGCCGGGCCCGCCAGCTGGATCAGGGTCAAGACAATTGAAAAGGGCAGATATCCCGATGTGTTTGTCGCCTTCCTGCCGGTAACCTGCTATCACTGCCGACAGCCGGCCTGTGTTGACGCCTGCCCGGCGGGGGCCATCAGTAAGCGCGATCAGGACGGCGTAGTGACGGTGGACAGAGAGCTATGCCTGGGCAGCGACAAATGCCAGCTGTGTCTGGAGGCGTGTCCCTACGACGCCCCTCAGTTCGGGCCCGAACAGGACGCCACCATGCAGAAATGCGACCTGTGCCTCGACAGGCTGGCGAAGGGCGGAAAGCCGGTCTGTGTTGACGCTTGTCCGATGTGGGCCCTGGATGCCGGGCCACTGGAGGAACTGGAGGCCAAATACGGTGACGTCACGGATGCAGAGGGATTCGAGTATGATGCCGAACTTGGCCCCTCGGTGATATACAAAGCCAAACGGGATGTGAAGGGGCTGCCGACAAAGAAGGTGTTTGTAACGCCGCGACGGTAGAAGGCATTCGAGCGCGCGTCTGCACAGGTGGTAGGCACGACCCCCTCACTCTAACTCTCTCCCTCCAGGGGAGAGAGCATAGTGGGTGAAGGGCCCGCCTCGCGTCACAGACACGCCCTCGCACTCAAACATCAAAATGACAGATCAGAATGCAAAGCGGTCAGCGATCAGCACAGGCGGGGTCGCTCCGGCCTTCTACCCTGTTATTCTAAGCATAACCCCTCACTCCTTCGGCTTCACTCAGGACAGGCCCTTCGGCGCGGCTCAGCTGTAGTGGCGGGGCTTGTCCCCGCCTTTACCTTCATCTCCTCTCCCTCGAGGGAGAGGATTAAGGTGAGGGTGATTCTTGTCCCCCTCACTCTAACTCTCTCCCGCCAGGGGAGAGAGGACAATAGGCACAAGACCCTCCCCTACAGCTTTGCCCTGATTACATCGGGACGAAGAATCTCCGCCCGCTCTGTCATTGCGAGGAGTCCCGACTGGTCGGGACGACGCGGCAATCCGGGTGAGTGGTGTCGACGCTTGAGATCGCCACGCCCCGATTTCATCGGGCTCGCGATGACAGAGTAAGGGGACAGGTCGGGGCTCGCGATGACAGGGAGCATTGGGGGCTACGCCCCCAAACCCCCGACTGGCGATTCAAGGGCCCGGGATGATGGATGTCTGTAGTGCGAGGCGTTAGTCCCGACATGGCCGAGGTCCGATGACTCGCGACTCCTGTCGGAGATGCTCG
>JACUUR010000075.1 GCA_014859205.1 Dehalococcoidia bacterium
CTAGCTCTGATCAGCAGTATCTACTGAAGCCTGCACGCCGGGCTTCTTTCTCTTCTTCGAGCCCGGCAGTTCGCCGCTATCGACGATGATCAACTCGTCGGCATACTTATCGTAGCTGGCCAGTAGAAACTCCTCAGTCATGGCCAGCGTGTTCACCGGACAGACATCAACGCATTGCGCACAGAAGCAGCAGCGGGAGATAAACACCTTGATCTTCTTCTCCTCCGCCAGCCACTCGATGGCACGGGTGGGACATATCTTGTAGCACTGCTGGCACCCGCTGCAGTTCTCCCGATCATAAGCGATCTTGCCGCGGAAGCCCGTGGGCACTGCGACTGGCGGATGCAACTCCACCTCCTGCCTGGCCACGCTGTCCAGGAAGGACAGCGTTGACTCAGGAGCATACTTTGCAGGGAAGATATTCGTGGCCGGCTTCCGAAAAAGCTGCCTCAGTATCGTTATTGCTGCTTCCCACATTTTACACCCAGATTCTGGCGTCGACCCACACTAGAAACATGCCCACCAATGCCGCCGCCGTCATTGCCATGAGATAGACGCTGGTAGCCTGGCTGATCTTGAATCTGGCCATGCCTGCCCGTATCAAGCTGATGCTGAAGAACATGACCACCAACACCTTAACCAAGAAGAAAAGGGCGTCAACGATGCCCGCAGCGGGCGCGGCTGTGATGCCCAGCGCCGGAGACAGATTATACGGTATGAATAGCGCCACCAGTAGCGAGACCATGGCGAAGGCCTTGATGACGTCAGACAGGTAGAACAGGGACAGGTTTCTTCCCGAGTATTCCACCAGCAGCCCGCCGGCGATCTCGGTCTCGGCCTCGGCAACGTCAAACGGCACCTTGGCTGCCTCACCCACTGTCACTACCACCAAGGTGAGCAGCATCAGCAGTGCTCCGATAACCCCCACCGGCCCCAGCAGGCTCCAGATGGGATACTGGGCGATGGTGGACATCAAGAACGGGTTGGCCGCATCTGTGACATGACCGATCCGCCAGGCTATGCCCAGCACTACCACTGCCAGCGGCGCCTCGTAACTCATCATGATAATCATCTCGCGCTGCGCGCCCACAGTGGCATAGGGCGAACTGGAGGCAAACCCACCCAGCACGAAGGCAAGCGATGGGATAATGAGGAGGTAGAGCACCAGAATCACATCTCCGTAACGCCCCAGCAGCGCCGGCTGCCCGAACAAAGGTATGAACAGCAGCAGTGAGCCGGTGGAGATGAGGGCCAGGAACGGCGCGGCGTTGAACAGCCAGGGCGTGGCACCCGAGGGGATTATGTTCTCCTTCATCAGCAGCTTCTGCACATCTCGAAAGGGCTGTGCTATAGGCGGGCCCACCCTCCCCTGCATGCGCGCCACCAGCTTGCGATCGACGCCGCGGTAGAGCATGCCGAAAAAGGCACCGACCAGCACCAACACCGCGGTACCGATGACAATAACTAGCCCGTTAAGCCAGACGTTCTCCCCCAGTAAGCTCATCGCAGCATCTCTCTCGTCTTTTCTACAGACAGCCTGTGGAGGTCCTCATAGCCAAGCACGGATCTCCTGCCCGTGGCCCTGTCAGTGACCACAACGCGGTTAGTGCAGGACTGACAGGGGTCAATCGAGGCAAAGGCGATCGGGACATCAGCGATCTGCATATCCTTGAGAATGGCGGGGACCGCCAGCAGGTTAACGTACGTAGGCGCCCTGACCTTCCAGGTTGCCAGGGTCTCACTGCCGGCCTCAAGACGGACGTAATGGATATCCTCGCCTCTGGGTGCCTCAACCCGGCCGATGCCCTCACCCGCAGCATCGGTTAGCATCCGCAGTAACCTGGGCATCTTAGTCTCGGACATGATCGGCCCCGATGGCATTCGATCAATGCATTCTTCTATGATCTCCACCGACTGCTTGATCTCAAGCAAGCGGACTATTATGCGATCATAGACGTCCCCGACCACTGTGCCGGTGACGAGATCGGGAGTGATCGCCTTGACATTGAGATCGGCATAGGCACTGTAGGGCTGGTCCTGCCTCACATCCTTGGGAACACCGCTGGCCCTGCCGGTAGGCCCCACGGCCAGCAGCTTCAGTGCATCCTCCGTGGTCAAGACACCCACGTTGCGGGTCCGCATCCGCACAGTCTTGTCCTCGAGGAAGATTCGTCTCAGGTGCTCAAAAATGCTTCTGTAATAGTCCAGCGATTGTCTTATGCGCGGCAGTTGCTCGGCAGTTATGTCCCTTCTCACCCCGCCGAACTGAAGCACCGCCTTGGTAATCCGATTGCCGAACACATATTCGATGAGGTCCATTATCTCTTCCCTCACCCGCCAGGTGAGGTAGAAGACGGTATCAAAGCCGATCTCGTGGGCGGCCACTCCGGCCCACAGTATATGCGAGTGGATGCGCTCCATCTCGGCGGCGATCACCCGTATATACTCCGCGCGTTCAGGTACGATCATACTGGCTGCCTGTTCGACGCCTATTGCCAGACAGAACGGGTGACAGATGTTGCAGATGCCACATATCCTCTCAGCAAGGTACAGGGTCTGAACAGGATTGTTGCGATTCATCCCCAGCCACTCGATGCTACGGTGGACCTGGCCTACCAAGATATCGGTATCGACTACCCTCTCACCTTCTATCTCCAGCATCAACTGTATGGGTTCCTTGAGGGCCGGGTGAATGGGGCCGACCGGTATCGTGTAGGTCGTCTTCTGAGTCTCGCCAGCTGCCATTATCTCTATCCTTTCTTATCCTCTCCCCTGGGTTTTCTGCCCGGCAGCACCCTCAGCAGCTTATCGGGTCCGGTCTCGTCTTTTCGCCAGGGATAGACCCCTTCAGGCACATCCTCATCGATGAATAGCCTCCTCCCATCCGGTATGCCTGCCACCTCAACCCCCATCATCTCCTGAATCTCGCGCTCGGTGAATATGGCCCCGGGTATCAAATCGGTGATGGTCGGAACCCTGAGGTCAGTCTTGGGTAGCTTCACTCTCAGTCCCAGACTCAGTTCCTGCAGGTGCTCACCGTAGTAAAGGGTGAAATGGTAGATGAGCTCCACTTCCTCCCCCAGATCGCTGGTGCTGATGATGGCCAGGTGAGGATATTTCTGAAGGTGGCAGACATGCTCGACAGCATTGCGGAAGGCCGCCTTCCGCACCTCGATCCATAAGCTGCGAAACTTGTTCTTCTTGACGGCCACCTCACGTTCGTAGATAGACCCTTCGACAAAGCCATCGCCGAGCTTGGCCGCGAAACTATCTATAATGGCCTGCGGCGCGAGCCGGTCCACTAGACCACCTCCTTCTTGACCAGTCTTTCCAGCTTTGCCCAGGCCATAACCACCCCGTGAATGATGGCCTCGGGCCGCGGCGGACATCCGGGCACATAAACGTCCACCGGGATGATCTGGTCGATAGGTCCCACCAGGCTATAGGCCTCATGGAACACGTCGCCTTCAATACCACAGTTACCTATGACCATGACCAGCTTCGGATCAGGAGTCTGCGCATAGACCCGTCTCACGCTATCCTCCATGCTGCGGGCCACGGGCCCGGTCACCAGAAGCACATCGGCGTGGCGCGGCGACCCTACCAGCATGATGCCGAAGCGCTCGACGTCGTAGCGGGGCGTGAGCACGGCCAGAATCTCAATGTCGCAGCCATTGCAGGAGCCGGTATTCAGGTGGTACACCCACAATGCACGGTTGAACGCTTTCAGATTCATCGCTCTATCCTGACTCCATACTTCAACATCAGGCACCCAGCACCAGTATCAGAATCGCCACCGCAACCAGGGCGACAAACCACAGAATGTAGTCGTTGACTACTCCGGTGTGAGGCCTCATAAGCACACTGTAGAATCCCTTGAGTGCCTCAAAGAAGCCCCAGTATACGTTTTCCGCCTTGACATGCCTCTGCTCCTCGGGAGGAACCTTGATGCCTGAGAGAAAGATATCGGTCTGAGCCGTTCCCTTCTTGTAGCTCTTCTGACCACGATTGCGCCAGGCTAGAACTATGACCCCGATTACTACCAGGGCAGCGACCCAGACTATGGGAACCCAGACGGCGTACGCCTCGTAACTCAGGGCCGACAAATCAATATCTCCATTCTTCGGTACATACTCTCTTTATGGCGCCGCACCCATTACAGCATTGATGTACGGTGCCTGGTTGATCAGGGCCTCCGTAGCCGGAGCTACGATGGTGTCCACAATCAGTCCGGGGAAAATACCGAACAGTATAATGCAGGCTGCCAGAATACCCATCCCGATGAGCATGGACTTAGGTACTTCCCTGACCTCCTTGTAGCCAGGCATCTCCGGTCCTGTAAAGGCCGAGTAGAAAACCTTGGCAAAGGAGGCCAGAGTCACCAGCGAAACAAACATGGCTATGACGGAAAGAACCGGGTTGAAACTCAACACAGTCTGATAGATGAGCAGTTTGGAGGCAAACCCATTGAACGGCGGAATTCCGGATATGGCCAGTGCCCCGATGGCATAGAAGATCGCCGTCCACTTCATATTGCGGGCCAAGCCTCCCATCTTATTGGTGTCCCTAGTGCCCACCCGGAAGAATATGGCCTCCGCGGTCATAAACAGCATCGCCTTGTAGAAGACGTGGTTGATGATATGGAAAATGCCTCCGTTCATGGCATCGCGGCCATAGTTGGCCAGCGCTACCGGGTCTGCAATTACCGCCAGTCCCACGCCCACACCCAAAAGCATGTAGCCGCCCTGCGAGATAGCATGATAGGCCATCATACGTTTGATATCGGTCTGGTGCACTGCCATCATGACGCCGACAAACATGCTGAGCACACCCACTATAATCACTATCCAGCCTATTGCTGCGGTATCGATATGACCACCATACAATGTGAAGGTGATCCTATACAGGGCATACATCGACGTGTAGCTTGCGGCCAGGATCATGGGCGTAGTTCCCGCCGGCGCCACCGTATACGTGTCAGGTGCCCACATATGGAGAGGGACACCTGCCAGCTTCATCACGAATGCGCCCGCCAGCAGTCCCAACGCCATCATGTCCAGAGTGGTGTACTGCATGTAGTGAGCCAGGGCGGCTATGCTCAGAACGTTGTACTGGGCATAGAGTATGCCGATGGCAAGCAGCACCATGAGGGCGCTCACCGCAGAGATCACGATGTACTTGAAACCGCCCTCAACGGCATCGGCCATGTTGGTTCTGTACGCAGCAAGCCCGGTCCCTGCAATCGACGCTATCTCCAGGAATACGAACATGTTAAACATATCCCCTGTAAAAGCCAGGCCCATCATACCCACGTAGAGGAGCATCATCAGCGAATAGAACCGGGCCTGTCCCGTCTGTCCATTCAGGAACTGGAGTGAGTAAATCAACGAAGCCACGGCCACCGTAGTGATGACAATACCCATGAAGATGGACATGCCGTCCACCTCGAACATGATCCGCACCGGTACCATATAGCCCCCGGGCAGCGCCATCTCAGGAGCCGTGGCGCCGAAGGTATAGAGGCGGATGCCGACGGCATGGACATCCACGGCCAATATGGCTACCAGCGCGGCAACCAGGCCGAGAACCGCCAGGCACAACACGGCTCTGACCCGCGGTCCCAGCCGGCTGATAAGTGGGATAGCGAAGGCCGCCAGCAGTGGCAGGGCCACAATCAGGGCCGGCGAATGAGTGACCAGGTAATCCAAACCTATTATCCTTTCAATATCCTCGATTTATGGCTATCAATATCCCCGGTATTGCGGTAAATATGTATCACCAAGGTCAGCATCAAGGCCAGTACCGCCACGCCGATTACAATGTTGGTCAGCGTAAGGGCCTGAGGCACCGGCAGCACCATGGAGCCTTCCGGGGCATCGGTGTAGATAGGCGCCACCCCTCCTGCCCGATAGCCCAGCGACACGAGAAAGAGGTTGATGGCCGAGGACAGTATGGCGACGCCCATGACCAGCTTGATCAGATTCCTCTTGAACACTATGATGTAAAGGGATATGCCCACCAGCAACATTGCCGCCAGGAAGGGGAAGTTGAGAGGTATATGCTCCATTACTCCTCTATCTCCTTGCCTCCGGAAAACCTCGCCATGGCCAGGACCACCGCCGACAGGCCGGCCATAACTATGAACCCTATGGCAATCTCCATCAGGGGTATGATCCCTCCTGACCAGACGTGGCCGTGGCCGGGCCCCGGTGGCGGAACACCACCGAAGATGGGCGTCCCGAGCAGGAAGTTGTAGAAGAACGTGGTGCCCGTGCCGGCAAAAGCGATTGCGATGAAGACCAGAGCACCAATACACGCGACCACAGTAAGCCTGCGGACATGCAGCCACTGAATTATCTCTCCCGAGCCGAAAGCAACCAGCAGCATAGCCACGCCCGAAGCCACCACCGCGCCACCTTGAAAGCCTCCTCCAGGCGAATCGTGGCCGTGCATGATCAAATACAGCCCGAAAATCAGAACGAACACTATGAGCTGATTGGACACAGTGCGCACGATCCTGGACAGCATCAGCAGTTCTCCTCCCGTCGCTTCAGTGTCCGAAACAGAAGCAGCACGCCCGTTACGGCGGTGAACAACACCGTAACCTCCCCCAACGTATCAAGTCCTCGATAGTCCAAGAGTACGCCCGCCACCACATTATTGCTTCCGGTCTCCTGCTGGGCGTGTTCAATCATATAATCGTCCATATCGGATGGAGGATAACCAAAGTCGCGCATCACCAGCACGCCCCACAACAGGAGGCTCACCAGGATGAGCAACAAAACCAGTCCTACAACCTGTCTCATCATCTACTCCGTACGCTTGGTCGCCCTGATCGCGATTATGAAGATGGCTGTGGTCACGGCCGCCCCGATAGCCGCTTCAGCAATAGCCACATCGGGAGCCTTCAAAAGGTAGAACTGAAAGGCTAACAGCAGACTCATTACCGCCAGAGCCACGGTGGCGTAGAGCAGATCACGGAATGCCGCCACAAACACGGCACAGATTACCAGCGCCAGCGGTATCACAACATGCAGACCTGCGCCTTCAATCATGGTTCTTCGCCTCCAGGTCATCGACCACCACTCTGGTTGGCTTCTCACCGCTACGATGTGCCGCACGGGCAATGGCATGAGCACCGGTGGCATTGGTCACCAAAAGTGCCGTGAGCGCGAGCAGCGCACGAATCAACATGGCAGACTGAGGTACGTCGGTTGTTGTCCAGATGCCCACAGACTGCACGATCACCGCCACTATCAGAAACATGGAGCCAAAGGTTGTACACTTGGTGGCAGCATGCAGTCTGGTATACATATCAGGCAAGCGATGGAGACCAACCACCCCGACCAGGTTGAAGAACAGGCCAATCCCTATCAGTATGTAGGTCGCCACGTTCAGCCCCATGGCTAGAACTTGCCTCCCTCGATATACTTGGCCACATACAGCGTCATAACAAATGACAGCAAAGCGTAGACAATGGCCACATCAACAAAAACCACGTGGTCAAACATCATGGCCACAACGACCAGGCTAGCCACCACCAATGTGTTGGTGGTATCAAAGGCCACCAGCCTCGTGGGCGCACGGGGCCCCATGAACACACGCGCCACCGCGATGCCGATACAAGCCACCATGACTCCGATCGCCGGAAGCCAGTTCACTCGGCGATCCTCCTCGCCCAGGCAGGGAAGCCGTTGCATATCGGATGGTAGTCCCTGGGCATATGCTTGAGCACCCCTGGGTCAACGTTAATCCAATGAACGTATAGTTCGTTGGCGTCTTCGTCGATTTCCACGCTCAGCGTCCCCGGCGTCAGGGTGATCGAGTTGGCCAGGATGGTCAGACCCATGTCGGTTTTCAGTCCGGGGTTGATCTTCACAATAGCCGGGTTGATCCGGCCGGTGATGACCCGGTAGGCCACGTCGATGTTCGCCCTAGCCATGGCCCAGAAGAAGGGAAACAGGTACGCGACGAATGTCACCCAGCGCACCGGGTTCAACATGCGTCGATCCTTGCCGATGAACCGGTTCCTGAGCAGAACGCCCACCACCGCAGCAAACACCGCCCCGATGATAAGCTGGTGAGGACTCCACAAAAGAACGTGGCCGCTACCTATAGTCAGAAGCAGGTAGACCAGGTAGGCGACCCCCGCTGTAGTCAGAAAGTTCATACTCTACTATGCAGACAGCCTTTTCGGGGAGGAGCACCTTCGCTCAGAGCCGGCTGCCTTGCTGTAATAGCTGTCCTTTCTCAGACAATCCACATACGCCCGCAATTCTATACCAACCCGTCACACATTATCAACCCCTATTTCCATAATTTCCAAAGAA
>JACUUR010000076.1 GCA_014859205.1 Dehalococcoidia bacterium
CCAGCACGGCCGGTGGCTCGGTGACCACGCCGGGCGAGGGCGCGTTCCTGTATGACGATGGGACCGAGGTCGGCCTGGTGGCCACACCGCAGAGCGGCTACTATTTCGTTAACTGGACCGGTGATGTGGGCACGATTGCCGACATCAACTTACCCTCAACCTCGATTGTCATGGATGGCAACTACGTCATAACGGCCAACTTCGCTGAGATACCGCCCGGTAAGTTCAGTCTGATGGCGTCCAGCACGGCCGGTGGCTCGGTGACCACGCCGGGCGAGGGCGCGTTCCTGTATGATGCCGGGACCGAGGTCAGCCTGGTGGCTATGCCCGCCAGTGGCTACTATTTCGTGAACTGGACGGGCGATGTGGGCACCATTGCCGATGTGGGTCTCCCCTCAACCTCCATTATCATGCAGGGTGATTACGTCGTAACAGCCAACTTTGCTGAGACACCGCCCGGTAAGTTCAGCCTGACGACTTCCAGCACGGCCGGTGGCTCTGTGACCACACCGGGCGAGGGCACCTTCCTGTATGATGCCGGGACCGAGGTCGGCCTGGTGGCTACGCCCGCCAGTGGCTACTACTTCGTTAACTGGACCGGTGATGTGGGCACGATCGTGAATGTCAACTTCGCCTCAACCTCGATTATCATGGATGACAACTATGTCATAAAGGCCAACTTCGAGCAGGCACCGCCCACACTTGTCGTTGGCCTGACGGGTCATCCGGTGAACAAGCTGGCGGTCGTGGCACCCTGGGTTGTCATAAGCCTATTTGTGCTAGGCGGAGGAAGCTTGTTTGTGATAAGGCGTCGCAGGGAGACAGCACTGCTCGATCGGTGATCCCGGACTCCCCGCTGTTATTAGACACATTACCGCTGCGCTAGGGCCTACGTTCTGCTTCGGTGTCGATAAGGTCTGTGGCAACGGGGTCGCTCCATAACATGGCCAGGGACAGCTGTTCACGGACTCGGGCCATCACTATGTAGGCAGTCAAGTCGGCTCGCCAGTCCCTACCGTGCTTGCCGACTTCGGTCTTATCACGAGCACGGGCACTCCTGAATGCCTGAGCACATGGTTGGCAATGCTGCCGAATACGGCCCGCCCCAGGCCGCTACGTCCATGGGTGACTATGGCAATGAGGTCTACATCGTTGCTGCTGGCATAGTTGAGAATCGTCTCGCCGGCTCTTCCCAGGATTGCCACGGTCTCTACCTCAATTCCTCTTTCACGCGGCCGTGTGGCGACCCGTTCGAGGTATTCCTTAGCCCTGGCCAGTGACCTCTTCGTTTCCTCGATCATGACGTCGGTTCTTATGGGTACAGGTTCGACGCCGGGGATGCCCGGAAGCAAGATTACTGGCTCGGGCACTACCTGGAGGAGAATGAGCCTGGCCTGGAAGCTCAGTGCCTCTTCCGTGGCGTAGGGCATGATCTGCCCGGCAAGCTCCGACCCGTCGAGACAGGCCAGGATCCTCTTAATAGGCTGGGGTTCTACTGCTGCTTCTGTCTCGCTCTCCTGCGGCCTGTAGATCAGGCTCGGCAGGCCCGACTCTCTGAGAAGAAAGTCGGCAACACTTCCGAACACCGTTCGTCCCAGTCCACTACGTCCGTGAGTGGCCACGCAGATGAGATCGATGGACTTATCCCGGGCATAGCCAAGGATCGCATGGCCGGCGGGCGCCGGCCGCAGTATAGTGCAGTTGACATCTATACCCCTCTTCCGCAGTGGTCCTGCCATGCGCTCGAGGTAAGCCTCTATCTCAGGTTCCTGCCTGCGCACTTCATCCTCGATGAGATCGATTATTCCCGCCGATACTCCCTCGGTGCCCATGTAGGCGCTGCTGGGCATGGTCATAACGCGGAGCAGGGTCATCTTGCTGCCGAATCTCAGTGCCTGCTGGGCGGCATAGGGCAGTATCTGCTCCGCAAGTTTGGAGCCGTCCAGACAGACCAGGGTCTTCTCGAACACTCTACCCCCTCTTCTGTTTCAAGCCCAGGTCCTGGCTCAGTTGAAGATAGTTCAGTATGTCGGCCCGGGTTACCAGTCCGGCGCACCCGGTATCGTCCTTGACCAGTACCTGGTTGACATCATGTTTGGCAATCAACTGCATAGCAGCGTTCAGATCGTCCTCGGGGCGTACTTGATAAAGAGGATCACGAGTCATTATCTCGCTTACCGGCGTATCGTCCCACTTCTCTCTGGGCAGTTCTTTGACATCGCTAACGGTCGCGATTCCGACGATGCGGTCATTCTGACAGATGGGTACAGCTCGACTAAGCTGCCTTCGAAACACGTTGCTCACCAGTGTCGATACGGTGGTATCGGGGCTGATCGTTGCCGGGTTCGGCACCATAACATCTCTAACAAATACTCCACTGAGCTGTTCCCGCAGGCTGGTCTGCCGGCGGCTGGCCTCAGCCGAGGTGCTCAAGAACCAGCCTATGAAGGCCAGCCATAGCCCTCCCCAGTTACCGGCAAAGGCCTGCAGCAGGCCCAGGGCGATCAGCGCCCAACCCATGATCTTCCCTACGGTTGCGGCTATATTGGTTGCCCTCACCAGGCTGCCGGTCCTCTGCCACAGTATGGAGCGTAGCACACGCCCGCCGTCCAGTGGATAACCCGGCAGCAGGTTGAAAGCGGCCAGAATGGTGTTGACCAGTGCCAGGTAGGTAAGAATGCCGGCCAATGGCGTCTGCCGGTTCTCCACCAATTGCAGCAGGCCCCAGCAAATTCCTGCCACGGCAAGACTGGTTAACGGCCCGACTATCGACACGGCAAACTCGATGATAGGCCTCTCGGGCTCCTCCTCCAGATTGCTGACGCCTCCGAACAGAAACAGGGTGATGCTGTGCACCTTCATGCCACGGGCCTTGGCCACAAGAGAGTGGGCGAGTTCGTGCAGAAGCACCGACCCGAACAGCAAGAGCGCCGCCGCGACTCCCGTTATCCAGTAGGTCCGCGTGTCCCAGTCCGGATACAGCTGCGGAAAGAACCCCTGGGCCAACGCCCAACTGAGCAGCAGAAAGATGAATATCCAGGTGTAGTGGACACCGATATCAATGCCCGCGATCCTGATCAGGCGCAAGGAACTCTTCATACTGGGTCGTCTCCTCAGTTCGTCGTTATGACCGGCCCTAACCTTCGTTCGCAACTTCTCCGGGCCGGATCAGCAGGATTGGTAGACCAGACTCCCTGAGCACGCGGTCGGCAACGCTGCCGAACACCGCCCGGCCCAGTCCGCTGCGCCCATGAGTGGCTATTGTGATCAACCCCACACCGTTTTTGGCGGCATAGTCCATGATAGTCTGGGCGGGTCTCCCTATCATGGAAACGGTCTCTACCTGCATGCCCTTGTCACGCAATGGAGCGGCCAGTGCCTCCAGATACTCCTTAGCTCCCCTCATTGCCTGTTCCGCGACCTCAATCATGGTGTCGGTCTGCACGGGCACAGGTGCGGTGCCGGGGATGCCCGGGCTAGCGGCTACAGGCTCGGGGACCACCTGGAGAAGAACAAGCTTGGCCTGGAAGGCGAGCGCCTGTTGTCGGGCATAAGGCAGTATCTGCTCGGCAAGCTCGGATCCATCGAGACAAACCAGGATTCTTTCGAACATATCAACCTCCTCTTTTTGAGTTTTGCGAAGGTGCGACCCTCTTGCTCCATGGGGTTGTCTGTCTCCTCAGCTATTGTCAGGGCACCATGCAGTATGGAGCCTCTTTCCTCGATCCCGTCCGTCCGGAAGCGGGACAATGCTTGTCCTAACGATGATTATATGCTACGTGCGATTTCTTTATCAAGTCATCGCCTTCATCTCTTCCCCGCCGTCATGCTCACGTCGGCTCTCCGTGTCGTCCACATCTGTCCGCCTGTGTTGAGGATGGCGAATCTGCCCCTTTCGGCCCTGTCTCAGTGTGGTTGAAGCTCCGGTGCTGGATGGTATAATTATTCTCACAGGAGGGTAAAGAGATCATGGGCCCAAACTCAGAGCTGGCACTGAAGGAGAACTCCCTCTCAGCCGAGAACAAGATAATGGGCCGATATCAGGAGTACTCTGGTTAGGGCAATGCGGGCAAAGGAGTTCAGCCTTAAGGACATAGCTGCTGTGATCTTTGATCTGGATGGCGTGCTCACGGATACAGCCAGCGTCCACGCCGAAGCATGGAAACAGCTATTTGACGAGTACCTTAGGGACCGCTCTGAGCGCCTTGGTGAACCGTTTCGCCCATTTGACAGCCAGTCCGATTATCTCAGCTATGTCGATGGCAAGCCGCGCTATGATGGTGTCAGGAGTTTTCTGGAATCCCGGGGCATTTCACTGCCGCAAGGCAGTCCTGACGACGCGCCCGACAGCGAAACCATATGTGGCCTGGGGAACCGGAAGAACCGACGTTTTCTGGAACTCCTTAAGCAGAAGGGCGCCAGGCCCTACAGTTCGTCGATTGCACTCCTTAAGGACCTAAGGTCGAGAGGCATAGGCACCGCGGTCATATCTGCCAGCCGCAATGCTGAGGACGTGCTGAAGGGAGCCGGCATACGCCACCTCTTCGATGTCAGGGTGGATGGGGTCGACTCCGATGAACTGGAACTGAAAGGCAAACCCGACCCGGCGATCTTCTTGGAAGCGGCCGAGCTACTGGGTGTCAAGCCCGAGGAGGCCGTCGTCGTGGAGGACTCGCTGGCCGGTGTCGAGGCGGGGCGACGCGGGAAATTCAAGCTGGTTGTCGGGGTAGACCGGAGTGGTCAGGCTGAAGATCTTGCGAGACGAGGCGCCGACATCGTGGTGAGCGACTTATCCGAGTTGAAGGTCGACTACGCAAAGCCCCGTGTACCGGGCGAGGCAAGTACAGTTGACAGCCTTCCTTCTGCTCTGGACGAAAAGGATGACATATTCCGGCGTCTGCATAAGAGGACGCCCACCATTTTCCTGGATTATGATGGCACGCTGACGCCGATCGTTGATGACCCGGCAGAGGCGACGCTTTCCGGGGAGACAAGACGAATAGTCAAACAGCTGGCAGGGCACTTCTCGGTAGCTATCATCAGTGGTCGCGACCTCAGTGATGTGCGGAATATGGTCGGTATTGACGATATTGCCTACGCCGGCAGTCACGGGTTTGACATCGTCGGGCCGGGCGGGCAGTACCGGGATCAGGAGAGGGGCCAGCGCTTTCTTCCTTCGCTTGACCGTGCCGAGGGAGAACTGTCTCAGGCGCTGCGGGACATACCTGGGGCCAGGGTTGAGCGCAAGCTCTTTGCCATCGCCGTACATTACCGGCAGGTTGATAGGGCAAAGCTAGACGGGCTTGAAGAGAGGTTCGACGAGGTGCTGGCACACTTTTCGGACCTGCGGAAGACCACAGGGAAGGAGATCTTCGAACTCAGGCCCGATGTGGACTGGGACAAAGGCAGGGCTCTGCTCCATCTGCTTGAGGCGTTGTACGCCAACGGCAGCAGGGTCATGCCTGTGTACATCGGTGACGACGATACCGACGAGGATGCCTTCAGGGCCATCGCCGACAGGGGTATCGGCATCGTAGTCGGCACCGAGAAGCGTCCGACATCAGCGCACTATGCACTGCGGGACCCCGGCGAGGTAACGCTGTTTCTGCGTGAACTGGCTGCGCTGGCGGAAAGGGAGGTTTCCAGGGGTGTCTGGACGCTCGCCTACGAAAGCTATGAACCGGCGCACGAGGGTCTGCGAGAGGCCCTGTGCACGCTGGGCAACGGCTATTTCGCCACGCGGGGCGCGGCTCCTGAGTCTGACCACGATGGCACCCATTATCCGGGCACGTATATTGCGGGCTGTTTCAACCGTCTCAACACCGATATCGCCGGCAAGACCATCGAGAACGAATGTATGGTCAATGTGCCTAACTGGCTGCCTGTTAGCTTCTGCATCGGGGAGGGAGATTGGTTAGATTTGGGAGAGGTGACCATCCTGGAATACCGTCAGGAACTCGACCTGCGCCAGAGCGTGTTGCACCGGACAGTCCGGTTTGCAGACGGGCAGGGACGCCGGAGCAAACTGCTCCAGCGGCGCTTCGTCAGCATGTCCAATCCTCATCTGGCCGGACTGGAGACCACCATCGTCGCCGAAAACTGGTCGGATACTCTGCGCATCCGCTCGGCCCTTGATGGCCGGGTGACCAATAGCGGCGTGAAGCGCTACAGAAAGCTGAACAACCGGCATCTCCATCCGGTTGAAACCCGGGCGGTTGACGATGAGGCGATTTGCCTTCAGGTTGAGACTAATCAGTCACGTATCCGTATCTCTGAGGCGGCGCGTACGCGTCTATACGCCGAAAACGAGCAGATCACCGTGAAGCCGGAGGTGATAGAGGAGCCCGGCTATATCGCGCATGAGTTCACAGTGCATCTGGAGCAAGGCAATGAGGTGATAATCGAGAAGCTGATAGCGCTCTACACTTCCAGGGATCATGCCATCTCCGAAGGCGGTCATCAGGTGTGCAAAGAGATAGAGCGAACACCCCGGTTCGACGAACTGCTGAAGCGTCACGTGATTAGTTGGGACCATCTGTGGAGGCGATGTCACATCGCCGTCAAGGACGGCGACCGCGTGGCACTGATCTTGAACCTGCATATCTTCCATCTGCTGCAGACGGTCTCACCGCACACCATTGAGCAGGATGCAGGGGTGCCGGCGCGGGGGTTGCACGGTGAGGCATACCGGGGCCATATCTTCTGGGACGAGCTGTTCATCTTCCCCCTTCTTAACCTCAGTGTACCGGATATAACACGCGCCTTGCTCCTGTACCGCTATCGCCGCCTGCCTGAGGCTCGCTGGGCAGCAAAGCAGTCAGGACTTGCTGGAGCCATGTATCCCTGGCAGAGCGGCAGCGACGGACGGGAGGAGACCCAGGTACTGCACCTCAATCCGCGCTCGGGACGCTGGTTGCCGGATAAGTCACATCTGCAGCGCCACATCAATATCGCCATCGCCTACAACGTGTGGCATTACTACCAGGTCACAGGCGACGTCAGCTTTCTTGCCTTTTGCGGTGCGGAGATGCTTATTGAGATCGCCCGCTTCTGGGCCAGTATGGCCCGGTATAATCGGTCTCTGGACCGGTATGAAATCCGCCGTGTCATGGGCCCCGACGAGTTTCATGATGCCTATCCGGACGCCGATGAGCCCGGCATCGACAACAACTCCTATACCAATGTCATGGCGGTCTGGTTGTTGTGCCGCGCGTTGGAGGCAGTCGGCCTGGTGCCCGTTGACCGCCGGGAAGCGCTGCGGGACAAACTGGCCTTGAAGCAAGAAGAACTGGAGAGGTGGGACAGGATCAGCCGTAAGATGCGGGTCGTCTTTCACCATGATGGTGTTATCAGTCAGTTTGAAGGCTACGAGGACCTGGAAGAGTTTGACTGGGAGGGCTACCGGAAGAAGTATGGAGACATCCAGAGGCTGGACCGCATTCTTGAGGCGGAGGGGGATACCCCTAACCGCTACAAACTCTCAAAGCAGGCTGATGTGCTTATGCTTTTCTACCTGCTGTCGGCCGACGAGTTGCGTGAGATATTCCAGCGCCTCGATTATCCTTTTGAACATGATACTATTCCCAGGAACATCGACTATTATCTTGAGCGGACGTCTCATGGTTCCACTCTGAGCCGTGTGGTACACGCTTGGGTACTGGCTCGCTCCAAACGCGAGCTATCCTGGCATCTGTTCAAGGAGGCCCTGGAGAGTGATGTGTCTGATATACAGGGCGGCACCACCAAGGAGGGAATCCACCTGGGAG
>JACUUR010000077.1 GCA_014859205.1 Dehalococcoidia bacterium
GGCAGAGCGGCCGGCTCATAACCGGTTGGTCGCAGGTTCGAATCCTGCCGAGCCCACTTCTCAGCAGACCGGCCAGGCAGATGGTGGCGCCCGCAGTGCCTACTTCTGTGTGTCGGCGATCCACACATCGCCTGCTTGTGCTCGGGCTGTGGACTAAGATCTGGCTCACTAGCGGCGGGACCAGTGGCCCCCGGATCATGCTAACTGCTTTGGGCGTGGGGTATGCGGCCTGTGTTCTGCCCCGGGTGACTCCAGGCCGGTGAACCCGCCAACTGCAGTTTCGGATGCAGGGATCACGGGTGCTTCATCTTGGGCGCGTAGTTATCGTGATCCTGCCAATGCTTCAGCCCTGAACGCCGGCCGTAGCTATGGAGCACGGCGATGTTGACAAGAATAGGGGGTAGTGTATAATTTTAGGTACATAGCATACCGATGTATCGATAAGCAGTTGCATGCCTGATAAGACCACAAGCTATGAGGAGTTGATACCTGGCTATAGTTTTCCTCCCGCCAGCTATGAACTCACTGCCTCTGTAGTAGCCAAGTATCTCAAGGCCGTAGACGGTGGTGGCGATGGCTTTGTTCCGCCGCTGGCCGTAACGGCCCTGGCCATCGCTACCATGGCGGGGTCTATCCCCCTGCCTCCCGGTGTCGTGGCCATACACGGTTCGCAGGAGCTGGAGTTCTTCAAGGTGGTGCCCGTCGGCACCATCGTAGAGTGTCATACAAAGGTGGCACAGAAGATCGCCCGGGGCAAGATGACAATGCTGGCCATGGAGCTCGAGGTTCTTGACCAGGCCAGAGAAAGGGTACAATCGGGTAAGGCAACTATCGCGTTGCTCACCTGAGTAAGGCATGCTTACAGAGATTCGGGAAGGCAAGACTCTTGGTTCTCTGGTGAAGCATATCACCCAGGAGACCATCAATCTGTATGCTGAGGCGTCGGGTGACTTCAACCCTATACATGTAGATGAGTCCTTCGCCTCCGGAACTCCCTTCGGCGGCACTATTGCCCACGGCATGCTTAGCCTGGCCTATGTGTCCGAGATGATGACCTCGGCTTTCGGCCAGAGCTGGCTGTCCGCCGGTAGGCTTCGAGCCAGGTTCAAGGACTCTGCGCGCCCCGGCGACACTCTAACTGTGGGCGGCAAGGTCGATTGCCTTGAGCAGAGAGATGGTGTATCATACGCAAACTGTACTTTCGAGTGCCGCAATCAAAGAGGCGAGGTGATCGTTGCGGGCGAGGCGATAGTCAGGCTCCCGGGTTCTAAGAAACAAGAATATGGCCCAGAATAGCAGAGTAAGGGTGGCGGTTGATGCGATGGGTGGTGATCACGCTCCTGAGGAGGTAGTCAAGGGGGCAGTGCTGGCTGCTCGGAAAGCGGATGTGGAGATCTTCCTGGTCGGCTCGACGAGCATCCTGGAACAGGAACTAGCCAAGTACAGGTCACCCAACGGCTCGCTCATTCGCCTTGTCGGGGCCGAGGACTTTATCAAGGAAAACGAGTCGCCGGTCACGGTGATTCGTAACAAGCCGGACTGCTCTGTCGCAGTTGCGGCAAAGATGGTGAAATCAGGCCAGGCAGATGCGCTGGTCAGTGCCGGCTCTAGCGCAGCGGCAGCAATAAGCGCCATTCAGTTCATGGGCATGGTGGATGGTGTGTATCGTCCGGCCATTGTTGGCTCTCTAGGTAGCTTCGCACCGAATACTGTGATGGTAGACCTGGGAGCGAACGTAGACTGCAAGCCGCATCAGTTTCTGAACTTTGCCGTCGTCGGTACGGTCTATGCTAAGAAATTCTTGAACATAGCTGACCCCAGGGTCGCTCTGCTAAGCACCGGAGGTGAGGAGAGCAAGGGGAACTGGGCGGTGCGCGAAGCTTATCAGCTTCTGCAGAACAGCGGGTTGAACTTCATAGGCAATATAGAGGGCAACGAGATTCTGAGTGGCAAGGCGAACGTTATAGTGTGTGACGGCTTTGTCGGCAACGTTCTTCTGAAGTTCTATGAGAGCATAGGTGGACACGCCGGGGAGTGGATAGACAGAAAGCTCAAGAGGCATCCACCTCTGCGCGCCTTAGTCAAACTGCTGTTCAACAGGCTATTCCAGGCAACCAAGATATCGGATGAGACTGAGGTGCAGGCTGGTGGCATTCTGTGGGGTGTTGACGGAGTTGTTCGCATAGCGCACGGGGCTAGCCGGGCACCGCAAATAGCCAATGCCATTGAAAGCGCCAGGCAGGCGGTAAAAGCTGAGGTGATTGAAAGCCTGAAGTCGGAACTAGCACGATTAAATCAAGGAGGTAGATCATGACTATCGAGGAGCAGATAAGGGAGATCATGGCCAGGATCACTCATGTGGATGGGAGCATCATTAGGCGGGAGAGCACGTTCAAGGACATCAAGGCGGATTCTCTTGACGTGGTGCAGGCGCTGGTGGCAGTGGAAGAGACATTCGGCATCGAGATCCCTGATGAGGAAGCTCAGAAGTTCCAGAACTTCGGCGACTTCGTCTCGTATGTGGAGAATCAGGTAGCTCAGAAGGAGAAGGTCTAGCCATGTCGCTTGAGGGCAAGCTGGCACTGGTCACCGGCGGCGGGCGCGGCATCGGCCGGGCCATTGCCTTGAAGCTCGCCTCTCAGGGTGCAGACATCGTCATCAACTTCTTCCGCCGCCGCGACACCGCCGAGCAGACGGCTAAGGAAGTTCAGGCCTTGGGGGTGAAGGCCGAAATCATTAGAGCAAATGTGGGAGATCCGGCTAAGATAGATGAGATGTTCGGCGTGATCGGCGATAAGTTTGGTCATCTGGACATACTGATCAGCAATGCGGCATCGGGAGTGGGCCGCCCGATAATGGAAGTAGATGTCAAGGCCTGGGAATGGACCATGGACATAAACACCAGAGCATGCCTGCTCTGCTCTCAGCGGGCAGCGAGGCTCATGGAGGGTCGGGGTGGAAAGATAGTCAGCCTCTCTAGCCTGGGTTCGTTTCTGGTCTGGCCCACCTATGCTGTTGTGGGAGTCTCCAAAGCCGCCCTGGAGGCCTTAACCCGGTATCTCGCCATAGAGTTGGCACCCCTGGGCATCTGTGTGAATACCGTGGCTGCTTCTTTCGTGGAGACGGAGGCTCTGAAGTTCTACTTTGACGAGCAGCTGGGCAAGGACAAGCTTCCCATAACGCCCGCGGGGAGGATGGTCACCACTGAGGATGTAGCCAACGTAGTGGCTTTCCTATGCAGTGAAGAGGCTTTTATGATAAGAGGCCAGACGATCATCGTTGATGGTGGTTTCTCCATATACAATCCCCTGTCTGTACTGGAGAGGAAGGACTAAGAGATATGGCTAGAACTGCTGAAGACGCGAGGAATTCCTGGCGCAGGATGGATCTGCCCCGGGTTGTGGTTACCGGCATGGGTACCATCAATCCGCTGGGCTTGAGCGTGAATGAGTTTTGGCAAGGGCTGGCGGCAGGAAAGTCGGCCATTGGACCCATTACCCGGTTTGATACCAGCAACCACCGGGTGAAAGTCGACGCGGAGGTGCGTAACTTTGACCCTGCGGAGTATCTGGACCCGAAGGTGGTTGACCGCACGTCAAGGACCATTCATTTTGCCATCGCGGCTGCTAAGGAAGCAGTACAATCGGCCGGCCTTGATATGACCAGGGAGAGCCCTGAGCGGGTGGGCGTTATCATCTCCACTATGACAGAGCAGGGCTACATTATCAGAGGATGGGAGCTTTACCAGAGGGTGGGCCCCAGAAGGGCCGACCCTCTGTTCATCACCAAGTCTGGTGCCAGCGCAGCATCCATGCAGGTGGGGATGATGTTGGGAGCGAAAGGCCCTAACACCGCCGTGAACAGCCTTTGTGCCAGTGGAGTCGATTCCATTGGGACGGCGACGAATTTCATCCGGCTGGGATATGCAGATGTCATGATAGCCGGGGGTTCCGACGCCAGCCTGGAGCCGGTCAGCATAGCCGGAATGGATGTTCTTGGAGCTCTGTCCCGTGAGTCCGACCCGGCCAAAGCCTGTCGGCCATTTGACCTCAACCGCAACGGTTTTGTCTATGGTGAAGGCGCCGGACTAGTGGTGCTGGAAACCTATGAACACGCTACCAGGCGGGGAGCACCTATCCTGGCTGAAGTTGCCGGGGTGGGCTGGTCTTTCGACGCTTTTGATGCGACCGCTCCGGCCCCAGAAGCTGAGGCATACGCCATGCGTACTGCTCTGCAGTTTGGTGGAGTGAGTACTGACGAAGTTGATTACATCAACCCTCATGGCACCAGCACAAAGCTGAATGATGCCTGTGAAACCAAGGCCATCAAGATGGTCTTTGGAGAGCGCGCCTACAAGATCCCGATAAGCTCCACCAAGTCCATGATCGGGCATATCATTACTGCTGCCGGTGTGATCGAGACCATTGCGGCGATTTCTGTGATGCACAACGGGATCATCCACCCGACCATCAACTATGAGACTCCTGATCCTGATTGTGACCTCGACTATGTACCTAACGTGCCTCGACCGGCGGAAGTGAATGTATGCCTGAAGAATAGCTTTGGTCTCGGTGGCGAGAACTGCTGCCTCGTGCTCAGGCGCATCGCTTAGTGAACCTCGCACACCGGACCGGAAGGAATCACTATTCCTGCTTCCACGTACTTGATTCGAGATAACGGAGTAGTATGCAGCTACTAGTACCTACGAACTGGGATCCAGACCTGATAACGGCGTTGAGCAGGCTGGACGCAGATGTACAGATCTACGGCGTGTTACCCACCTCGATGATAGGCAGCGGTGGATCGGGACCTGATGGCGTTCACATGCTGGAGGAGCAGGCGGAGGAGTACATCGCACAGGCCCACGCGACAGGATTGACCTTCGACTATGTGCTGAATGCCCCCAGTATGGGCAATATGGAGTGGGAAGAGAGCACCCATCAGGAGTTGCTTGAGCATCTTGACTGGATTGACAGCGTTGGTGTTGACAGCGTCACCGTGACCATCCCTTATCTGGTCGAACTCATTAAGAACCAATTCCCCCGTCTCAAGGTAAGGCTGTCGACCATAGCGCACGTCAATACCGTTGCCAGGGCCAAGTTGTTTGAAGCCCTGGGCGTCGATTCAATCACCCTGGACGTTAACGTGAATCGGGACTTTGCCGTGCTCAAGGCTATCAGAGAGGCAGTTACCTGCGAGCTAACGATACTGACCAATAACCTGTGTCTGTATCAGTGCCCCTATGAGTACTATCACCACGATAGCCTGGGGCATGCCAGCCAGAGCTGCGGTGCAGTTAACGGCCGTTATGTGGACTACTGTGTGCTGCGTTGTACTCTGGACAGGCTCGCTGACGTGGCGCAGACCATCAGATGTCGTTGGGTCAGACCCGAGGACCTCCATGTCTATGAGGATATCGGCATCGACATGTTCAAGACCAGTGGTAGAGCCTTGTCCACAGAACGGATCGTGAAGGCGGCCGCGGCCTATGCGTCGCGTCACCATGACGGAAACCTGTATGATATCCTGAACGTCGTTGTTCCCAAGGCCGGGTTCGTAGGGTTCGGCCTACCCAATGCCCGAAACAGCGGCATTGAGCCGCCGCGATTCCACATCGATAATCGGGCTCTGGATGGTTTTCTGGATTTCTTCACAAAGCAGGATTGCCTGTCCGGGTGTGACCGCTGCGATTATTGTCGACAGGTGGCGAGCAGGGTCGTACGATTCAACGAAGGAAAGGTAGACGAATACAGAGGCACGCTCAGAGCTGCTTTGGATACCTTGTCCAGCAGTAAGATGTTCAAGCTCAGGGCAGGATCGAGGAAACAAGAGCGGTAGCAGGCAAGCCCTCTCAACAACCTCGCTCAGTCTTCGTCTGGATGGCTGCAACGGCCGTCCCGGGTCGCTAGTCCAGCTTCCGAATTCTGGGGAAGACGACGGCTGCCAGGAGAGTTACCAGGACCAGAGTAGCAGCGAATCCACCGATGGCCCACTGTATTCCTGCGACCTCGGTCAGCAGCCCCGCAGCAAGGGCTCCAAAGCCCATCAGCCCGAACTCCATCGTATAGACACTCATGACACGGCCCCGGTACTCCTCCGCTGTGTAGTACTGCAGCAGGGTGTTGCTCAGAGCCATTCGTGATGTGTGCCCCATACCCACGACCACGGTGAGGGCTAAGGAGAGGGGCCACGACCTCGATAAGGAGAAGCCTATCAGGGCCAGACTCAGAACAAGGCTGCCGATCAGGAACATCAGGCCCCGTCTCCTGTTTGGCAGCGAGGCAAGGATCAGTGAGCCGATAATGGCACCCCCGCCGGAGACGCTAAACAGTATGCCCAAGCCTCCCGCGCCTACCATCAGAATATCCTCGGTGAAAACCGGCATGAGAACGTAGTAGGGCATTGTCAGGAAGACGGCGAAGATAGTGAACAGGAGGATGAGGAGAATGGTGGTGTTATGCCTGATGTAAGTAAGCCCTTCTCTTATCTGCGCCAGGGCCTTGCCGCCGCGTGCCACCACATTGCTTGTACGAGGCAAAAAGGCGGTCAGGATCCCTCCCATGAGGTAGAAGCCGGCCATGGTATAGTACAGGACGTCAAAGCCGAAGCCTTCAATGATGAACCCGGCCAGTGCCGGAGCTCCCAGTCGCAGGGCGTTCATTTCCAGAGCGCTCAGCGATACGGCGTTCATAAGCTGCTCCCTGCCGACGATTTCGGGGAGGATAGCCATTCGTGACGGCATCATGAGGGCCATGACGGTCCCCTGGATTGCGCCCGCCACAGCCAGAATCCAGACAGAGCCAGGGCGTTCAGGGCTGAGGTATCCCAGAGTTAACGCAAGAGCCACTCCCAGAGAAACCAGGGCCGCGCCCAACATGCCGGCCACTATTACATACTTCTTGGGCAATCGATCGGCGATGATCCCCCCGAAGAGCGACATGAGGAGCATCGGTGTGCTGAAAGCCAGAGTCACTGCTCCCAGCACAGCCGCGGAGCCGGTTATGCGATAGATCAGTAGCGAGCGCCCGACTATCTGCATGTTCATGGGGGCCATCAGCCCCACCATGGCGAAGAAGAACAGGCGATAGACCGGGTTCCTGAAAGATCTGAAGGTGTGCTTGCCGAGTGAGATTCTGCCTGTGCCTCCTTCCCCTCCTGTGCCCGCCTCTGCATCGCTACCGCTAGTGTCGCTCATCTGGCTACTTCTTCATTCTGCTGTTGGCCACTGTAACCGGCACGTCGGCTTTACACAGAGGCCTCCGTGCCGCCCCTGGTCTGTGGCTATTATCCATACCCGGGTAGATGGCTCGACGATCGACGGATTCGTGTGCCGGCACACTGCTGATTCCGAGCCATCTGCAGGCATCCTCGCTGAATGAACTGAGGACTCTGCTCGATCGAAGGTACTACGCCTGGCAGTCTGCGATTATACCCCTTAGTACGTGGATCGTCCACCCCGGCTGCCCTGCTAACTCCAGCTTTCGCGTCATGGATGTACAGGGCTCAGCAGCTCAGTTCCATCTTCAGAACAGGTGGAGTCCTAGCCGGGTATGGCATCTTGACAGTCAGCGGATTAAGAATATAATGTGAAGGCGACCGATATTCATGAAGCTAAGAAAGGAGGTAATGCTCAATGCCAGCTTTGGGTCTATGGATGGGGATAGCCAGCCTTATCTTCGGCGTTATTGTCATGATCTTCCCCAAGATACTGAA
>JACUUR010000078.1 GCA_014859205.1 Dehalococcoidia bacterium
ATATTCTGGCAACCTTCTTTTGGACGGGGAGTTCAACTCTCCCCCGCCTCCACCAACTGATCTAGAGGCGCCGGCTTCTGACTTGCTGGCGCTTTCTTGTGTCTGTCGCTTTCTCTTCGTCTGCGGGGGATTGCCGACGTGAAGCGCAGGTCGACGAAGCGAATAGGCCGCCGGGTACGATCTCCGGTATGATCACCTTAAGCGATGACGGCACTGAGCGGATGACCACCGGTGTGCTGGTGAAGGGATCGCCGTCCACATGGACCGGCAACGGACGCGCCGACTCGACGGCTATTTCGCGGCACTGGTAGTACTCCACCTTTGGATCCTTGAGATGTCTGTGCGATAGCACTCTCATTCCATGTTGCACAAAGGTGAAGAAGCCCTCTCCCTTGAAGATGCACACGTCCAGTTTGCCGTCGTTGACACAGGCCATGGGCCCTATGGCCATCATGCCGCCGTAAAGCTGTATGTTGCTGACCACGATCAAAGGCGTGCTCACGTTGAGGACGTGTCCATCCAGATTAAGGCAGACCTCGGTGCCGGCATAGTGGTAGGCTGACTCGATTGCGGTGAGCACGTACGCCCAGGAACCCAATGCTCTCTTCTCTTTCGGCGAAATGCTCTGTATGATCTCCGCTTCCAGCCCAACACCTGCAGATATCAGGAAGTAGCGACCCGAGAGCTCGCCCACGTCGACGGCAACGGTAAACCCCTCTACCAGCACCCGAGCGGCGTCCAGCAGCACTTTTCGATAGTAGTTGATGGGAAATGGGCGGGGCATTCGTTCCTCCAGGCCGGCCAGTAGTTTGGCTGCCTGTGTGCCGGGCAGCATCGGTTTCAGCGTCGGAATGCCCATCTGTAATGCCCACGAGTTGGTCGTTCCCACGGGCAGTACCCCAAGTGCAGCATCGGTGCCCACCAGTCCATTTGCTACCTCGTTGACCGTGCCGTCGCCTCCTGCTGCAATCACTACTGCGGCACCTCTTGCGACGGCGCCGCGGGCCAGTTCGGTCGCCTCCATAGGCTTGCTGGTCTCCCGTGTAGTGACAGACCATCCGCGATTCTCCAGGAGAGCAATCACATTGCCCAGTTCGCGCCTGATGATTACCTGTCCACCGGAAGGGTTGTATATCAACTCAGCTTGCATGGGACCCTCGTTTTGCTGCCGCTGCTATCTGCCGCCTGAATCCTACCCCCCGGTGCGAAACCTGTCAATTCAGCCGGAACCCTGCCGGGTTGCCGCGCATTTTACGTAAGTCGGCATGAGTCCGCCGCGCGAAAGCTCAAGTGTGCGCCGGGCTGGCGGCTGTTCTATAATGCCTATGCAAGGCTGGACCCGCGTGCTTGCTGAGCGACGACTGATCGCGCAGGAACAGCTACCGGAATGGTGCGACAGTAAGCCGAGGAGAGCGTGAGACGATGACGCCTTTGATATGGCTGGGAATAGCCCTGTGTATCTCACAGTCAGCCATGCTCTCCGGTCTGAATCTGGCCTGCTTCAGCATAAGCAGGCTGCAACTGGAGGTGGAGGCGGCCAACAATAACAAGCACGCACGTCGTGTGCTGGCGCTGAGAGAGGATGCCAATCTCCTCCTGGTTACGATTCTATGGGGCAATGTCTCGGTCAATGTGCTCCTGGCGCTGCTGTCAGGTTCGGTGCTGGCCGGGGTCATCGCCTTTCTGTTCTCCACGGTGGTGATTACCATAGTCGGGGAGGTCATACCGCAGGCATACTTCACCCGCCACGCCCTTGTCATGGCTTCGAGACTATCACCGGTACTCCGTTTCTACCGGGTGATCCTGTTTCCCGTGGCAAAGCCAACGGCACTTGTTCTGGACAGATGGCTGGGACCGGAGGCAATCGTCTATTTCAAGGAAAAGGACCTTCGTGAACTAATCAAACTGCATGCGAGTGCTTCCCAGACCGATATCGACAAGGTCGAAGGCACAGGTGCACTGAACTTCCTTGCCATTGACGACTTGCCCCTGTCGGCTGAAGGCGAGGTTATCGACCCGAAGAGCATAGTGAAAATGAAATTCCGCGACAACAAGCCCGTCTTCCCCTCCATCAAACACTCCAGTTCCGACGAATTCCTGAAACTCATCCAGTCTTCCGGCAAAAAGTGGGTTATCATTGTCGATCAGAAGGGCGAGCCCAGGATGGCCCTGGAATCGGACGGCTTCCTCAGAGATGCGCTGTTCAACCGGGGCGAGTTCAGTCCGTATGCGCATTGCCATCGGCCCATCATCATCAGAGATGAGAAGGCCGGGCTGGGCGATACCATCTCACGACTGAAGGTGCATCCGGACCGTCACGGCGATGATGTGGTCGACGAGGACGTTATCATACTCTGGGGTCAGGAGAAGCGGATCATCACCGGGTCGGATATCCTGGGAAGGCTGCTGCGAGGCATTGTGCAGAACAGGGGAGTGGGGTTCAGTAAATTGAGGGACAAAGAATGATAGGACTCAGCTGTTTCTGATCAACTGCCGGCCTTGACAGCCGCTTTTCATAACGCCCTCCATGGGGTATAATATTAGCGGAAGGTCAAGGAGGAAGCCATGATACTGAAGAGGCTGGTGACGCGAAAGCGATGTCGTGTGGCGGCGCAGTATGCGTTGGTGGCGACCGGAATAGGTTTTCTTTATCTGCTGTCCAGAATGATAATAGGGGATATCCAGCAGCGGGAGACGCTAAGCTGGTGGATACTGGGCTTTCCGATGATCTCGGCCCTGTATTTGTTGGCGCTGGCGCGGGCACTGGCCAGGGCCGAACTGACCGACTGGAAGTGGTATCGCAGCCGGAGCAATGGCTCCTGTCAGCTCTGAGAGTCTACGCCGGCGTCGCGCTGGTCGCTCCCTCTGTTCATGAGTACTCATCATCGTATCGCCACGCGGTCCTGTCCTTTCTTGCCTGGAGGCGGCAAGGCGATGCTGTCCGGCTTTGGTGCTGGCAGAAGACGGCTGACGTCTGTTCCGGGATGATCTGACTGGCCGGACCGGAAACCGGGTCTGTTGATGCTGCATGCTCCCTCTCTGTGAATCGCATGGTACAGGTGCCGTGAGACGGGAGGTCCGGCGTAGCTCTGGTGGGTGAGGTGCTGACGAGGAGTTGTAACAAATTCGCCGCTCCTTCGTTATGATAGTTAGAAAGAAGCAGTACTGCAGAATCTTAGAAAAGGAGGTGAAGCATGGTACGTATAATTGTGGCAGTTGCACTGGCCCTCTCCGTGGCGGCCGGTGGCACCGTCTACGCGGCACAGGCAAGCATGCCGGGTGATGCCCTGTATCCGGTAAAACTGGGATCCGAGCAGATGGCAATGATGTTGCCCGGAAACGACCTTGCCAGGGCCGAACGTGGGCTGGAGTTCGCCAACAGACGCATGGAGGAACTGGAATCTCTCGCCGCTGGAGGAAGTACTCAGCATCTGGAGCGGGCCCGCGAAAGATATGAGCATGCCCTGAATCAGACGCTGACCAGAATCGAGGAGGCAATGGACAAGGGCCTGGCGGCAGGAAACGTAACGGCAAGGGTAGAGGAGGCGACCCGAAAGCATATTGAGGTGCTGAACAGAGTCTATGAGCAGGTTCCGGATGTGGCAAAGCCCTCCATTGCTAGAGCAATGGAGGCTTCGCAGAGAGGTCATGACGCGGCGCGCCAGGCACTGGAGAGAATGGGACCGCCTGACGGTGCCGGACCGCCTGAGGGCGCCGGGCCACCTGAGGGTGCCGGACCGCCCGACGGTGCGGGGCCGCCCGGTGATCTGCCTGGAGGGCCGTAACTATCCGGCACAGATCTGACATCATCCACACCATCGCGCTTCTACGGGGCTGACTTAAGTCAGCCCCGTAGAAGTTCCTAGAAGAGGGCGGCAGAGCGGGTATTGGCACGCCTTTGAGTTGTGGCTCTGTCCGGTATGGCTGTCAGACCCCTTGCCCATCTTGACAGGGTGGGTGTGGGGCATGATATACAATGTCCAGCATGCTGCGCATCTCGAACAGATTGAGATACTGCGTGGTCAGAGTTAGCCTCTTCATGGTTGCGGCGATGATACTGGCCGCTCTGGCGGGCTGTGAGCCTACCCTTGATCCCGGCCCTGCTCCCTCTCCTTATGCCCCTGAGATAAGCACCTGGCATGACCTGCATGCCGTCAGGTATCACCTGGACAAGAGCTATGTTCTGATGAACGATCTGGATGCCAATACCGCCGGCTATGACCAACTGGCCGGCCCAACAGCGAATCGCGGACAGGGCTGGCAGCCGATCGGCACTTCGGAGGCCCGGTTCACCGGCAGCTTCGACGGTCAGGGTTATCAGATCAGGGACCTGTCTATTAACCGCCCCGACGAGGGTCTTGTGGGGCTTTTTGGCGCTGTTGACGCAGGGGCCGTCATACGGAATTTGGGGGTGACCAACGCCGCTGTGATCGGCGAGTGGGCCGTCGGCATCCTAACGGGAGGCAACTGGGGCGGCATAGAGGACTCCTATTCCACAGGAAGCGTCAATGGTTACGATTGTGTGGGCGGCCTGGTGGGTGGCAATGCCGGTAGTGTGAGTAGCTGCTATTCGACTGCCTCTGTGACCGGCTGCTGGGACGTGGGCGGCCTCGTGGGATGCAATGATCCCGGGGCCACTGTAAGCAGGTCCTACGCTGCTGGGGGTGTCACCGGTGAGTGGTCCGTAGGCGGTCTGGTGGGGGGCAATCTGGGGGGCACTGTGAGCAGGTCCTATGCGGCTGCCGGCGTCAGCGGGGATGACTATGTGGGCGGCCTGGTGGGAGACAATCAGGGCAGTGTCGGCAACTGCTATTCGACTGGCAGCGTGAACGGCCAGTGGTACGTGGGCGGCCTGGTGGGATGGAATGATCCCGGTGGCAGCGTGAACAACTGCTACTCGGTCGGCAGCGTGAGTGCGGACTGGCATGCTGGTGGGCTGGTGGGTGAGAACGACGGGGGTACCGTGGGCAACTCGTTCTGGGATACGCAGGCCTCCGGAGTTTCAGACAGCGATGGGGGGACGGGCAAGGCCACCGCGGCAATGCAGGCCATGGTCACCTTCACGGATACGGCCACACAAGGACTCAGCCAGCCCTGGAACCTGGCGGCCGTCGCTCCCGGAGAGGCCAACTCCGCTTACATCTGGAATATCGTTGATGGACAGGCCTATCCTGTCCTGAGTTGGCAGTCGAGTTGAGACCTGACCGGCTCTGGTGTGGTTCTCGCGCTACAGCCACAATCATGGCCAAGGACGACTTCCTCCAGCTTGTGCCTCCTCAGGTCGAATAGGACAAAGGCCTGTCCCGCAGCGCGTTTCGTCGTTACGGGCGATCTCAGGCTTGACTGTACTCCGGCCGGCGTGGCACAGTTGCATGCGGGCACCTGGCGAATGACTTCTGGACCAGGCCTTTTGTAACATTTCGGCCGCTGGTTCGTTAAGAAAGGTAAACGGTGCATCAGAACCGTTCGGAGGGATACGAAGCGGATGAGGCTATCCTGGTGGAGAGGGCTATCGGCCATGATGCCGATGCTTTCGGGAAGCTGTATGACATGCATGTGGACAGGGTGTACAGACACATCTACTATCGGGTGGGCAATGAAGCCGACGCTGAGGACCTGACGCAACAGGCGTTTCTCAAGGCCTGGCAGGCGATCGGTCGATACAGGAGGGCGTCCAGTCCATTTGTTGCCTGGCTGATGACCATCAGTCACAATCTGGTAGTGGACTTCTACCGCACCAGGAAAGAGCGGGCGTATCTGGAGGCGGAGATCCTGGCCGACGATGCAGCCTCAAACCCGGAGCGAGAGGCCGAAGCGAGGTTCGAGCAGCAGCGGCTGCGCAGGGCGATCCTGCAACTGGGCGGTGATGAGCAGCAGGTGGTCATCCTGCGGTTTATCGAGGGTTTCGAGTTCGCCGAAATCGCCTCGCTGTTGAGGAAGAGGGAGGGAAATGTGAGGGTCATCCTGCATCGGGCACTGGTGAAGCTCCGCAGAATCGTGGAAAAGGAGGTGGAGCAAAATTGAAGAGATTCGAAGACATACTTACGGAGTGTATCGAGGATGTCAAGGCCGGCAGGTCCAGCATTGACGATTGCCTGGATAGGCATCCATCCGTTCGCGAGCGGCTGGAGCCGCTATTGAGGATTGCTCTTGAAATCCGGGGGGTGCCGGATGTGAAGCCCTCTCCCGCGTTCAAGGTCAGGGCCCGAGTGCGCTTTATGGAGCAAATCCGCCACAGGCAGGCTGTATCGAGATGGCCGTGGTTTCGCTATAATGGTCAGATAAGCCTATCCCCACACAGGAGGTTCAGCATGGTGCACATAATTGTGGCGATCGCACTGGCGCTCTCCGCGCTGGCCGGTGGCACGGCATATGCGGCACAGGCCAGTCTGCCCGGCGACCCTCTCTACTCGGTGAAACTGGGTACCGAGCAGGCCGGCATGCTATTGACAGGAGACGATTCTACACGAGCTGAACGCGCCCTGAGCCTGGCCGAGAGGCGAGTAAGGGAGATGGTAACTCTGTCTGAGAGGGGGCGCTCACAAGACCTGGGACTGGCGGTGGAGAAGTATGAGTATGCCCTGAATACGGCACTGGCCAGGATGGAGGCGGCGGGCGATGCAGCGGCTGGAGGAAGCATAGGTGAACTGGTGGCTGAGGCTACCGTAAGGCACCTTTCTGTGCTGGACACAGTGAGTGATTCGTTGGAGTCGGTCGAGGCAAAGGAAGCCATTACACACGCTAAATACGTATCCGAGACTGGGCATCTTCAGGCCCTGGAGGCTCTAGCCCGGGTCAACCCGGGGAAGGCTGTGGAGATCAACATGGCCGCGGCGGAGGCCCGGCTGCACCGGGCCGGCGCGACGGCCGAGCGAGGGGATATTGAGGAGCTACAGGATGCCCTGCAGCAGTTTGCGGCGATGGCAGGGTTTGCCGAGGAGATCTCTCGCATTGCCCAGCAAGTGGGCATAGATGTGAACAGGGTGGAGGAACTGGTGGCCGAGGCGACCTTCCAGCATCTGGAGGAACTGGTGGATGTCTGGCAGAGAGCGCCGGGACAGGCCCAGTCGGCTATTAGAGCGGCGGTAGAGAGCGCTATGACAAGGCATGAAAGGGCGTTTCAGGTGTTAGAGCAGAGGGGAGCAGGACCCCCTGCATCGGAAATCACGCCGGAGAGGATACAGGAGCGGGAGAAGATGCGGGAGCGGGTGGAGCAGATAATGGATGATTCGGTGCCTCCTGCGTTGAATCTCCCCGGCGGTGCGCCGGCGGGGTGGTCGTGCCCCGGGTGCGGGAGATAGGCCGGCTGGATAACCATGACGGTGGCTGAGAAGGGACACGATCAGGGCAAGGGAGTTTGTCTCCGCACTGCCTGGTAGTGGCTGATATGCCTCCGTCATGATCAGGCATGTCCGCGTCGTACAGGGTTGGCCTCTATCCCTCAGAGTCGTAGTGTGTCAGAAGTGGATCCCTCCTGGAGGTTCATTTCCCATTGGAAGCGACTCACTACGTGTTGCGTCAAAAGTAAGTGTTACCGAAGT
>JACUUR010000079.1 GCA_014859205.1 Dehalococcoidia bacterium
AAGGGCTGGATACCCCGAGACGGGGAATATCCAGCCCCTCTTAGTTCTGTTCGGCTGTCCGATGACAGCCCTACTTGCCGATTCTGAATACCTTGGTGCCACAGGTCGGGCACACGCCCCGGGTTGATGATCGGCCATTTCCCATGACGATGCTCTCGGGATTCTTCATTTCGCTCCTGGCACACCACTTCATGCAATACGCTTGGTTCTGAATCAGCCCGGGTAATATTGACAGCCCATATTCTTTGTTGTACACTTGTTCTTAGAACGAACGTTAAATAGTATATAAAGGCGGGAGGCAGCCATGAGAAAACTCGGAATCAATAAGACGAGGGAGAGCATTCTCAAATTCATACATGGTTTTATCGATGCGAGAGGTTATGCACCCACAGTCAGAGACATTGTCAAGGGCTGTAACCTCAGTTCCACGGCTGTGGTACAGCATCACCTGCATATGCTGGAAAGGGAAGGCCGTATTCATCGTGACCCCAGAGTTGTTAGAAGCATTCAGGTTTCAGAAAGGGAAAAGAGCGCAGGCGAGCACAGTTTCCTGGTGCCGGTTTTGGGGACAATTGCCGCCGGTAAGCCAATCCCTGTGCCGGATACAGATACCTGGTCAAAGACACCGGAAGAGGCAATCAGGCTGACCGCAGATATTGTGGAAGATAGAGTGAGTATCTATGCCCTGAAGGTACAGGGGACGTCCATGATCGATGGCCTGATCAACGACGGGGATATTGTAGTCATGGACGCAACGCAAACTGCCGATGATGGGGAGACGGTGGCCGTATGGCTAAAAGATGAGCAAGAGGTTACGCTGAAGAAGATCTACCGTGAACCGGGTCGCATCCGCCTCCAGCCTGCCAATATCGAGATGGAACCCATATATACCAGGCCTGAGAATATCGAGGTGCAGGGGAAAGTGGTGGCCGTTCTGAGAAGGCTGGACCAGTAGCCAGGGAGGCAGAGATGAGAGTTGGGTGCTTCTTTTTCCCCCATTTCCCCGTTCAGGTCGAGGCAAGAGACGATGACTCATCGAGGGGGAGGCCGGTTATTATCGGCGGCCTGCCTTATGAGCGGAAACCGGTCCATGATGCCTCGCAGGAAGCTTTAGACTGCGGCATCAGGGTAGGCATGCCCCTTAGAGAGGCATATGCCCTCTGCCCGCAAGGGTTGTTCCTGCCGCTGGACGAAGAGGCCTACAGCCAGACCCTTACTGCTGTTTTAACCTTCCTGGCCGATTATAGCCCGGTGGTGGAAGCAGGCGCTCCGGATACAGCTTTAATTGATTTGAGCTATGAATCCAGTGAGCGTCAATTCGCTGAAGAGACGGCACGGTTGATCGCGGATCATTTCCACCTTCGCTCTGCTATATCGATTGCCTCAAACAAATTCGTGGCCCGGGCAGCCAGTCGAATGGCCGGGCCGGGAGAGATCATCCTTATTCCTGAGGGAGGAGAAGGTGACTTTCTCAAAGCCCTGCCCGTATCTCTTCTACCAGCCTCATCCAGAACGCTGGAGCGGCTGGAATTGCTGGGCATACGCCGCATGGGACAGCTGGCCGGCCTGTCCCCGGCAGCAGTCAGCCTGGAATTCGGCAAAGAGGGTGAACGATTATGGGCACTGGCCAATGGCATCGATGGGTCAAGGTTAATCCCGTGGTGCGAAGTGCCCGTGCTGAGAGGGCAGATCTGTTTTGAGCCTGCGGCGGAGACAGTGGCCAAAGTTCTGGCCAGTGGAGATGAACTTCTAACCGGGTTAAGCCAGCAATTGAATGAACGCTGGCAATGCTGCCTCCGGCTGATTATATCCCTTCGTCTTAGCAATGACCATATCGTGGAACGGGCGGTCCACTTCAAAGAGGCGACCTCCTCCAGAGAAACGATGTTACGGCACTTGAAGCAGTGCCTGGACAGAGCAAGATTCACAGCTCCCGTCAGCGAAATGAGGCTGACCGTGACCGATTTATGCCCTGAAAGCGGGCGTCAAGCCCCGATTTCGTCGGGATTCATAGATGAACCGCTGCGGCGCAGGGAAGGCCTGACTGCAGCGACCAGCTGGCTGCGACAAAGGTACGGCAGGTGGGTAGTGGGCAGAATGCTGGCTAAACAGAAGAGCGCATTGCCGGAGGACTCATTTTCCTTCACCGGATTTGATTCTTAAGAGATGAGCAAGCTATTCAGAGAAGCTATAAAACTGGAGGTTCAGGAAGATATCCAGCACCAGCCGGTCACCTTCCTCTACAAGGGGAGGAGGGTGAGAATAGCAGAGACTCTGAAGCGATGGCGGGTGGCTCAGACATGGTGGAAGAGCCCGGCGGAAAGGGAGTATTTCCAGGTCAGGATTGAATCCGGCACCGTCTGCGAACTCTACCGGAATCTGCTCACCGGAGTCTGGTACCTGCAACGCATCTATGATTAGGAGCGCCAATAGCTCGATGAAAGCAGGTGGGCGTTACGTTGAACTTCACTGCCATTCCAATTTTTCTCTTCTTGATGGTGCATCTCATCCCGAGGACTTGGTAGCCCGGGCAGCAGATCTGGGCATGCCTGCGCTAGCACTTACCGACCATGATGGCCTATATGGAGCTATCCGCTTCTACAAAGCATGCCACAAGGCCGGCATCAAGCCCGTCATCGGAGCAGAGATAACGCTGGAGAATGGCAACCATCTCACGTTGCTGGCGAAAGACAACCAGGGCTACTCCAACCTGTGCCGGCTGATAACCAGGTCCCGGTTACAGCAGGAGCATCGGGGACAGTGCACTGGGGGCCTTGCCCCCAGACCCTCAGGGAGAAGCACTCAGGTCGGTAAAGACAGTCCAGCCATTAACCTGAAAACCCTCGCCCGGCACTCTGCCGGCCTGATCTGCCTCTCCGGCTGCCGGCAGGGAGAACTGGCGAGCTTGTTCATCTCCGGACGCAGGGAACAAGCTCAAGAAGCAGCCAAACGGTACAGCGGGATTTTCGGCCCGGCGAACTTCTATGTGGAACTGCAGAACAACCTCTACCCTGATGACGGAGGGCTTTGCCGCGCCCTGGTGGAGCTGGCCGGAAGCCTCAAGCTGGGTTATGTAGCCACCAACAATGTGCATTATGCCCGCAAGGAAAGCCACAAACTGCACGATGTGCTCACATGCATCAGGGACCGAACAACTCTGGATGAGTGTACCTCCTTGAAGCTGAACTCGGAATTCCACCTCAAGTCCTGTGAGGAAATGGCACCACTTTTCCAGGATTACCCCGAGGCGCTTTCGAATACTCTTGCCGTAGCTGAGCAATGCAATGTCGACCTCGATTTCTCAGGGTACCGTTTCCCGGAATTTCCCCTGCCCCACAATGAGACTGCGGGTGGATATCTGGCGCAGTTATGCCGGCAGAAGATACCCGAAAGGTATGGGCCCGATCTCATCGGGGCGAGCCCGGAGGCCTGTCACGAGCAGGGTCGCGATATAGAGGGCAGGGTCAAGCAAGAGCTTGAGCTCATAGAGAAGCTGGGGCTATCGGCCTACTTTCTCATCGTGTGGGACATCATGGACTATGCCAGGAGAAATGGCATTCCCGCTCAGGGCAGGGGCTCGGCAGCCAACTCCATAGTGGCATATATCCTGGGCATAACCGGAGTCGACCCCATCAAGAACAAGCTGTTTCTGGGCAGATTTCTGAATGAGGAGATGTCATCCATTCCCGACATAGATATAGATGTTTCCACCAGACACCGGGAAAAGCTCATCCAATACGTTTATGATAAATATGGCCGGGAACACACCGCCATGGTCTGTACCTATGTCACCTTCCAGGCCAGAAACGCCATCAGGGAGATGGGCAAGGCCATGGGGCTGCCTGCTTACCTGATCGAGAGGATGGCCAGGTCGGTTTCAGTATACGGGGCGAAAGATATAGAGCAAGACCTGGCCGCTGTTGAGGAATTTCGACCTTATTTCGCTGCTCAAAACAGCACCCTGCCCGTCTGGCAGGAATTCGTAGCTCTTTGCCGGGAGATCTACGATTTTCCCAGACACCTGTCGATTCATAACGGGGGAATGCTCATCTCTGCCTGTCCGCTCACCGACATAGTGCCCCTGGAAAAAGCCACCATGCCGGGCAGGATAGTCTGTCAGTGGGATAAAGACAGCGTTGCCGATGCCGGCCTGATCAAGGTGGACCTGCTGGGCCTGAGAATGCTATCTCTCATTCACGAAGCCTGTGCGCTCGTAGAGGAGAAGAAACACGACACATCGGGGCTCGATCTGGATAGATTGCCTCCGGACGATGAGAAGGTCTACGACATGATTTGCCGGGGCGACACAGTGGGCGTCTTTCAGGTGGAGAGCCGGGCTCAGATGCAAACCCTGCCGCAGATAAAACCACGCTCTATCGACGACCTGACCATTGAAGTCGCCCTCATCAGGCCGGGCCCTCTGCAGGGCAACATGGTGCATCCCTATATCAAGAGACGGAAGGGCCTGGAAAAGGTGACATATCTGCATCCTGGGCTTAAGCCAATACTGGAGGATACGCTGGGAGTGCTCCTGTTTCAGGAGCAGGTGATTCAGGTTGCCGTTGCCATAGCCGGTTTCACGCCGGGGGAGGCCGACTGCCTGAGAAGGGCAATGAGCAGGAAAAGATCCAAAGAGGCCATGAACGAGATGAGACACAAGTTTGTTGACGGCGCCAGGAGGTATGGCCTGGAGACAACCCTCGCCGAGCGCATCTTTGCCGCCTTGCAGGGCTTTGCGGAGTACGGCTTTTGCAAGAGCCATGCCGCCGGCTTTGCCCTTCTGTGCTATCGATCTGCCTGGCTCAAGAAATACCATCCCGCTGAATTTTGCTGCGCGCTGCTCAATAATCAACCCATGGGGTTTTACGCTCCCGAGGTCATTGTGCGGGATGCCAAGAGACATGGAGTGGATGTCCTGCCCGTAGACATCAACAGAAGCGACATCAGGTGCACCATTGAAGAGGGCAAAGTCAGGCTCGGCCTCATGTATGTCAAGGAACTGGGGGAGAAGGCCATGAGCCAGGTAATAGCTGAAAGGGAGAGGGGGCCCTATCTTTCGCTGGCAGATTTCTACCTTAGAAACAGGCTGGAGAGGAAACCTGTGGAGAACCTCATTCTGGCCGGTGCCTTTGATTCCCTCCCGCCCGGCGGGGCCGGGCCTGCCTGCCGAAGTCGCCCGGTCGTCGGACAGGCGGATGGCTGCCAGAAGAGACAGTTATTGTGGCAGCTCGGTCTGCTGGAGAAGCAAGGCCCCGGCGAATTGCCTCTGCAATTCAGCCATACCGGGGTTTCCCTGCCTGCCTTCACAGAACTCGAGGAGATGAAAGCAGATTACGAAGTGCAGGGATTATCCACAAAGTACCATCCCTTACAGGTACTGAGGAAAGGCATATCCGGAGATGGCCTGCTCAAAAGCTCTGAGATTGCCCGATCTCGTCCCGATACCCCGGTCAGGGTAGCTGGCTATGTCATCACCAGACAGCGGCCTGTCACTGCTAAGGGCTTTGCCTTTATAACGCTGGAGGATGAGGAGGGGATGGTAAACGTAGTAATCAGACCGGATGTGTATCGAAACTACAGACAGGTCTTCAAGCTCGAGCCATTGATTGTGGTCGAGGGAATAATCCAGAGGCGGGACAACATCCTGAACATTATCGCCCGCAAACTAACCCCGCTTCGACACGAGGAGCAAAGACAGCCTGTCTTGTCTGAACCGGCCACAGCCTGCCCGAAATAGCTCAGACGGCCGCCCGTTGCCCCGATGCGGAGCCCGGGAGTAAAATGACAGCGGAGTGAAAGAACGAGCACAGCACAAGGACACACCCGGCGGCCAGACCTTGAGAATCAAGAAGCTCCTCCCGAATGCCCGCTTGCCTCTGCGCGCCACCGAAGGCGCCTCGGGGTTTGACCTGTTTGCCTGTATCACAGAGGGAGATCGCCGGATTCTGCTCCAGGGGGCGCCGAGGCTGATCGGGACAGGCATCGCCATAGAGGTGCCTCGAGGTTACGACGCCCAGATAAGGCCCCGATCCGGGCTGTCGGCCAAGGGAGTCATGGTTGCCTTCGGCACGGTGGACAGTGACTATAGAGGCGAGGTTATGGTAACCATGTATGTCCTGGGCACGGGCAACAGCTTCGAGATCAAGCATGGAGACCGCATAGCCCAGCTGGTCATAGGCACGCTGGCCGACCTGTCCGTAGAGGAAGCTGACGATCTTGCGCCCACCGAAAGAGGGCCGCGGGGGCACGGGTCCACCGGACTTGACTGAGATGGCAAGAGTACGCATAGGCACCTGTTCCTGGACCGATCCCACACTGATCAGTTCGGGGCGCTTCTACCCTGACTCGGCGCGATCCGCCGAGGCCCGCCTTAAGCATTACGCCGGTCAATTCGACCTGGTAGAGGTAGATAGTAGTTACTACTCGATGCCCAACGAAAGGAATAGCTATCTCTGGGCAGAGCGGACGCCCGACGATTTCGTGTTCGATTTCAAGGCCTTCAGGGCGTTCACGCACCACCCCACACCCGGCAGTTCACTACCCAGGAATGCAAGGGAGGCACTGCCCCCCGAATTGCAGCAGAAGGCGAACCTGTATTATCGGGACCTTCCCGCTGAACTGGCTGATGAACTATGGCAAAGGTTCGGGGCCGCGCTGCTCCCGCTGGATACGGTGGGCAAGCTAGGCGTCGTGCTCTTCCAATTCCCGCCCTGGTTCTACCCTGGGTCGCAGCAGCTTGATTACATATTGATGTGCAGGCATAGGTTGCCGCAGTACCGCATCGCGGTAGAGTTCAGAAACAACGTATGGCTGAGTGAGAAGAACAGGGCCGCTACTGTTGATTTCCTCAGGCGCAATGACTTACCCCTTGTGTGCGTTGACGGGCCTCAGGGGTTCAGGTCCAGCGTGCCACCCATAGCGGAGGCGACCTCTGACATAGGTCTGGTCAGATTCCACGGGCGCAACAGCGAGACCTGGGAGAAGAAAGGCATCAGTACCGCCGAGCGGTTCAACTACCTCTATTCCGAGGAAGAGCTGGGGCCGTGGGCCGATAAGATTGGCGCACTTGCCGGCCGGACGAAGGAGATGCACGTTCTGTTCAACAACTGCTACCAGGATAAGGCGGTGGTCAACGCCCGACAGATGGGCTTCATACTGGACAGAGAGAGCCAGAACATGCAGTGACGCACGCCGCCGGGGTCCCACACCTAGC
>JACUUR010000080.1 GCA_014859205.1 Dehalococcoidia bacterium
AATGCAACCTTTTCGGAAATCGCGGGTTATAGTTATAGGGGTATTGCGTCATTAATCAGGCAATAAGAGATGGATTTAGAGCGGGAAAGAGAATTAGTCGAAAGAGCGAAGAGCAGTACCGAGGCCTTCGCTGAGCTCTATGACCATTATTACCCCCGGCTCTTCGGCTATGTCCTGAGAAGGACGGCCAGCGTTGAAATAGCCCAGGATGTAACTTCAGAAGTGGTTTTCAAGGCCATGAAGAATCTCCGACAATTCCACTGGCGGGGTGTTCCCTTCTCCTCCTGGCTTTACCGCATCGCCACCCATGAGATCGCCAATTACTACAGCAAAACTAAACAGGGGCAGTTTTCTCTGGAAGCGGTCTCCGACTCGATCAGCATCGACAATTGTCCGGCTGAGTCCGACGTCCTTGAGGCCGAGGCGGACTTGAGAAGGCATGAGGAGTACCTCGCCTTGCACGCAAACATATCCAGGCTCCCGGTTAAGTACCAGGAAGTTATTACGCTCAGGTTCTTTGAAGACAAACAGATCAACGAAATCGCGCAGATCCTGGGAAAGCGGGAAGGGACGGTGAAATCTTTGCTGCACCGGGCCGTGAAGAAACTGGGAAAACTGATGGAATAAGATGCAACCTTTTGAAGGAAAGCACGGTTATAGTAGTTAGAGGGGAGTCATGAAAGAAGAGGAGTTAGTCAAAAAACTGGAAGGGGTCGAGCTGCCCGGGACTCAGCTGGAAAGCCATCGACGGCGGCTGAGGATGGCGGTGCTCAATGCCGGCCACCTTCTTAACGAGCAGCCAAAGGTTACCTCTGTCGCTCGGGCGAGATCCAGGGTAAGCAGAGGCATGGACACGCTCAGGAGAGGCCTGGTTGCGCGACAGCCGGTGTGGAAGACTGCCGCGGTCGGCATATCAACGGTAGCGCTGATTGCCGGGCTGGCAACAGCATTACCATTGCTTACCGGGCAATCGCCTGAAGAATTGGCTGCATCCATTGTCCGTACTAGCCCTGAGGTCCGGGCTGCTCTTGTGGGGACGTCCGTAGTAGGGGCGGACCCGGTAACACAGGACTCAGTAGTGGTGCTAGCGGCAGGGGTAGTAGAGATGGAATTTATGAAGGAAGACGGGGACGATGTAAGGGTGCTGGTCAAGGGAGAATGGGGAAGGTATGCCGTAGCTGATGTGAACCTGGAAGTCAAGGAAGTGACCCGTGTTTATACATTCCCCGAATTCAGCGATGATGAGAAGGCTAGAGCCAGAGAGATAGCCCGGGCAGCCCCCGGGGTCCAGGAGCTTCTTGCTCAAGGAGGTAGGGTTGCTGGAGTAATTGCAATCGCTATGGGTGATACCGACGGTGACATAAGCTTCAAGCTACACGACGAAGAGGGGGAAATAGCGGTAGAGGGTGGTAGAATATTACCCGCGGCAGTGATAGTGTTGGATAATCAAACTTGGTTGGTTTTGGTTGACATCGATGAAGGCGAGGTCGTCAGGATATTGGACCCCAAACTGGCGGCAGAAGTTGCTGCATCCATAGAGACGGGACTGAGGGTAGCGAAACTGGTGGACCCCCCTGTTCCCTCGATAACTGAGGCAGAGAAAGAGAAGGCGATCAACATAGCCAAAGCTGACTCCCGAGTTCAGGAAATTCTTGAGAAGGGGACTGAGATAGTCGTGGTCCAGAAGAGGCACACCCCCACGACAGTCCAATCGGATGTCTTTATGGTGCTCGAACTGCCAGGAGAAGAGCTGTTAACCATTGTCGAAGTTGACCTCACCGCAGGGAAGGTGGTGCGCATAATCCCTGAACCTTAAGCCGAAACCCCTCTGAGCTGAGGCTGCTTTTGGACAAAGGAGGTGAGCTGGTAATGTAAGAATGAACTGGACGGAAGAAGAAAAAATAAAGATGTAAAAATAAAGAAAGGAGGATTAAGATTATAAGGAAAACGGGAATTCTGGTGAAACTACTTTCAGTGATTTTGTTGACAGTCCCGCTCGCAAGCACGGCTGCTCTTGCTGTTGCGGCGGAGTCACCCGAAGCGGGCGGGGCTCGCACTGAAGACGTCGGTGTCGCCCCACCCATGGATGTGGTGCTCACCTGCGACAGAATTGTGGACAACGATGTCCTGGGCCACAGGCACATTCAATACGGGGAGCGCACCATTGATGATGTTATCCATGTGAAGAATGACTACATTGTGATACACGTCGACCTTGAAACTAACGAGACTATTCTGTATGAAAGACGCTGGCGAGACTTCGAATTCGAAAGCCCGGACATCACGCCGTTTGAACCGCCAGGCGGAGACTATTTCTGGAAAGAGGTGATGCTTTTCGTTGACGAAGAGGATCGGTGCTTCTTTGAGGGTAGTCCCTTTTACACTTTCTTTGACGCGCCTGAATACCCGCTCGCGTGCTGGGAGGTCCGGTACACCGATGGAACGACACTGTTGTACGACTTGGATGGGAACGAAATTGGATACGGAGTACCTGTCCCGTCATCTACATCCTCTACCGGGTATTTAGTTTCAGGCACCCATTATGGCGACCCCAGGGAATACCTGTGGTGGATACCCTGGAGGAACAACGCCGAGTCCTGGTATAGCAAGTGGACCGATTCGACAGTCAGTGTGCACCATCCTGAGACGGAGGACATAAGAAATCACGTGGAAAACCCAGATACGAGATTTTACTATGCCATCGGACACGGAAGCTGGCGTACGTTTCAGGCCTCAAAGAAGGGTGAGGACGGCAAGGAGTATCGCTATGATTATTACAGGGCAGCAGTGGAGGAATCAGGCCATTGGGTGGAATCGTGGGCTTACGAGGATATGGCGAACAGGGACGACGCAATGCTCTTCGCCTTTCTAGGTCATTGTGAGGGTATGACAAAGACTGACCCTCCTTCATTCTCACATGCATTCAGAACGGGCGAACTCGAAGGTGTAACAGTCGGATACGATGAAATCCACAAAGGCCCTTGGCAGGCGTGGACACATGCAGGGGCTTGGCAGAACCGGATGTTCGAGTACATGGACGAAGGACACACCGTGTGGGAGGCATTCTGGTTTGCTTCTGCGGAGTATCCCGTCACAGGCGAGTACGTTGCATTTGCGGGAGACGAGCGCGTAGTGGTTACAGGATTGTCAGGTGTGCGGGGTCATGTCGGGAATGCTGAGACGGGCTTACCTCTCTCGGGAGCCAAGGTCGAGGTAGACGAAACAGAGGACTACGTCTACACCGATTCGGCAGGCTACTACGAAATTCCTCTTGCGCCGGGCGCCTATACTCTGACTGCGAGCTACATGATGTTCTACGATAAGACCTACACCGTGGAGGTGCTGCCGGACAGGCTCATCCAACGGAGCTTCTGGCTACAGCCGGAGTTTCCTGGTTTCCCTATCCCTGAGGTCACCCCTCCTGGCAACGGTTTGGTTGAAGAGGACACCCTATGGCTGCGATAGCGCGACACAGACAGCTTTTAGATTAACAACTGGACAGACAGCCTGGGTCGCACGGATGTAGGCAGGATCAAGCGAATGCTGACCTACACCGGTGTCACCCGGAGTGGCTGCGGGCGACACGACGACAGATGGGCTCACGGAAGAGCACAACGGTGGAGATAACACTTGATTCGAGGAGACGCGATCATGTCAAGAACACTTCCCGCATTGTTGATTGTGGCAGCCTTAGTTGCAGGAACCGTAGGTTGTGTTCTGCTGCCCTCCGGGGAAATACGGACGTGGCATGACTTGCATGCCATAAGGTACAACCCGAGTGGTCAGCACCGTTTGGTGAACGACCTTGATTCCGCTAGTCCCGGCTACGAGCGGCTCGCTGGCCCGGAAGCGAATCAAGGAAGGGGCTGGCGGCCGATCGGAACCCGGGCCAGCCCGTTCACCGGAACCTTCGACGGCCAGGGATATGAGATACGGGACTTGTTTATCGAGCGGCCCAGCGAAGGTGATATCGGTCTTTTTGGTGAGGTTGCTGAGGGGGCAGTCATCCAGAATGCCGGCGTGGTGAATGTCACTGTGACCGGATGGTACGCTGTTGGTGGTGTGGTGGGATTTAACCGGGGCATGGTAATCAATTGCTACGCTACCGGTCACATGAGTGAATCCCCATACGGGATTGGCAACACTACCGTATCCAATGATGGGGATATGATGGGATCGAGAGAGGCTACTGCGGGCAACGCGTATACTCCGCCCAGCCCGAAGGCCGGCGGAAGTGTCGGTGGTTTGGTGGGAGATAACAGCGGGACTGTGAGTAACTCATATTCCAACGGCAGCGTGACCGGTTCCACTGGTGTTGGCGGTCTGGTGGGCCGGAATTCCGGCACTGTGACTCACTCCCATTCCGCCGGCAACGTGACCGGCCATTGGGGCGTCGGTGGTCTGGTAGGATGGAACCGCGAGGGCATTGTGGGCGACTCGTACGCCACGGCAACCGTGACCGGCCCCTGGGCCGGCGGTCTGGTGGGAGATAACAACGGGACTGTGAGGAACTCCTACTCGACGGGCACGGTGAGTGGCGGGAACTACGTTGGGGGTCTGGTGGGAAACAACAAGGGTATTGTGAGGAACTGCTACTCCGTGGGCAGGGTGAGTGGCACCGAGCGTGTTGGCGGTCTGGTGGGAGCACATGATACCGGCGGTGTGCTCAGCTCGTTCTGGGACGTGGAGACTTCGGGCATGGAGGAGAGTGCCGGGGGCACGGGCAAGACCACCGCCGACATGATGGACATCACCACGTTTACGCGCTGGGATATAGTCGCTGTTGGTCTTGGGGAGACGGACGCCACATACACCTGGAACATCGTTGACGGGCAGACCTATCCCTTCCTGAGCTGGGAGGTGGTGTGAGGAGTGGGAGCGTGAGGCATGAAGGAAACTGAAAGGATTCGGTCGACCAATCCATTGCATGATCGAAAGGGAGATCGAATATGACGATACTATTGAGTTCAAAGAGGGCGTGTGTAGTCAGAAGGGCTGGTAGCTTACTCGTTGTGCTGGCCCTGATTGCCGGAATTGTGGGATGTATGGACCGGGATGAGGGGGAGTTCATGGGAGGCAGTGGAACAGCGGCCGACCCGTATCAGGTTGGGGACTGGTACCACCTTGATAATATCCGCTATCACCTGGATGCACACTTCGTGCTGGTGAACGATCTCGATGCCGCGACCGCCGGATATGAGGAGCTGGCCGGCCCAGAAGCCAGCGACGGAAAGGGCTGGGAGCCGATTCAAACTCCCACTGGCGAGTTTACCGGGAGCTTCGACGGGCAGGGCTACGAGGTAAGGGACCTCTTTATAGACGGCCCCCGTGCGGGTCTTCCGGGGCTTTTCAGCGTTGTTCGTGAGGAAGGGGTCGTTGAGAATCTGGGCGTGGTGAATGCCAATGTGGCTGGCAATTCCCATGTTGGCGCTCTGGTGGGACTGAATGCAGGCACTGTGAGCAACTGCTATTCCACGGGCAGTGTGACTGGCGATTGGTATGTTGGCGGTCTGGTGGGACTCAATTTCGGAGGCAGTGTCAGCACCTGCTATTCCGCCGCCAGCGTCAGTGGCGGTACGGGTGTGCCCGGTATGGAGGGAGCTATCGGCGGACTGGTGGGAGCTAATGGCGGTGCGGTTGTCAACTCCTATTCAGCGGGCAGCGTGACCGGGCCTTCACATGTCGGTGGTCTGGTTGGCTGGAACCTGGGTACTGTGAGTAACTCTTACTACAACCATGCCGAGGTCCTGATTAATGGAGAGAACATAATCACCATTGGAGCTTTGTCCGGTGCAGACTTTCAGGAGTGGCTGGCTAACGACAGGTCCTTAGACGTGAATGAAAGGCTTTCTGTGGAAGGTGGTTACTATTTGATAAGCGATATCACCGATTTCAAGCAATTGCTTGCCTTCGGTCAGGACAGTTCGCTGAAATTCAGACTGCAGGCTGAGCTTGACCTGAGCAATGCCCCTGGCCTTTACATCCCCTACCTGGCCGGCGAGTTTCACGGCAACGGTCATGAAATCTCGAACCTGAGCTTCAGCTTTGATTTTGTCTCTCACGTCGGCTTGTTCGGACTCCTTGATTACGGCGGAAAGGTCATAGAAGTGGGCGTTGAGAACGCAGACATGACCGGCTTTGGATATGTTGCGGGCCTGGTGGGAGAGAATCGGGGCACCGTGAGGGAGTGCTCCGCCACAGGCAAAGTCACTGGCTATGAGTACGTTGGCGGTCTGGTGGGCTTCAATGCAGAATATGAGGGCGCCGTGAGCAACTCCTATTCTAGGGCCGACGTAACTGGCCGTCGGGAGGTTGGTGGCCTGGTAGGGTGGAATCCCGTCGGCGGCACCGTGAGGAGTTCCTATTCCACCGGCAGTGTGACTGGGGAGGCAGGGGTCGGCGGCCTGGTAGGATACAACCGGGGCTCGGTTACCAATTCGTTCTGGGACGTGGAGACCTCGGGGATGCACATGACCGATGGCGGCACAGGCAAGACCACAACGGAGATGATGGACATCGCCACATTTACGCGCTGGGACATAGCCGCAGTAGATCCCGGCCAGAGGGACGACGCCTACACCTGGAACATCGTCGACGGCGAGACCTATCCCTTCCTGAGCTGGGAGCCCGTTGGTTAATATAACTAGAGCTTAGGGAGTTGGGCCAAAACTATAATATGCTCCTGAGAGTGGGATTGAACATTTGCCTGCTTTGTTAGCCCCCTACACGTTTCCCTGTCTGGCGCAGCGCGGTCAGGTTCACAACCCGGGCAATGGGTGAATACTACGGGGGCACAAAAATGCAACCTTTTTCGACCTTCCGCATTATATTAATAAAGGGGGTGACATGGATGGACTAAGGACTGTCGGAAAGGTATGTTGCAATCGCTAGCAGAAAGGAGATGAAGAGAGATGACAAGGAAAAAG
>JACUUR010000081.1 GCA_014859205.1 Dehalococcoidia bacterium
TGGTGCTCTCTCATATGAAACGTATCATCGCATATGTTGATGGCTTCAATCTCTATTTTGGCCTGAGGTCCAGAGGCTGGAGACGATACTACTGGCTTGACATCCACCTTCTGGCTCAGAACCTCATGAAACCAGACCAACAGCTACTGCTCGCGAAGTACTTCACAGCCAGAATCGCAGGGCCGCCCGACAAAGAGGCACGACAATCAGCCTATATCGCCGCTCTTGAAACTCTGGTTGATCTTCAGATATTCTACGGCAAGTACCAGATCAATCCTCGACAATGCGCCCGTTGCGGCTTCCAAGACGAGGTGCCCAATGAGAAGATGACAGACGTCAACATTGCTGTGGAGCTCCTCAAGGATGCTTACCAGGATAGGTTTGATACCGCCCTGCTCATCTCGGCAGATAGTGATCTGGTTCCGCCGGTCCAGGCAGTTAGGGAGTTGTTTCGCGACAAACGGGTAATCGTTGCGTCTCCTCCGGGCAGATACTCTGCTGCCTTAGCCAGGTCGGCTGACGGAAGCTTCATCATCGGACGTGCCAACCTTGCCAGGAGTCTCCTTGCTGACGAGGTTGAGAACACAGATGGTCGCGTGTTGAGATGCCCTCCTTCATGGAGATAGAGCCGCATAGCTACCATCATATATGATCGCCAGCTGGGGCCGACCCTTCTGTGTGTGGTATCATTGCAGCAGCGGTAGACACCCCGGGGGATGCTGCCGGCTTCGAATCTGGAACTGAAAGGGGGGCGTCCCAAAGCCGGAAGCTCCGAATGTCATTCCAGGAGGTAAGGACATTGAGAGACAAAGCAGAGACCATGAAGGTGCTGGTGATTCTGGGCAGCCCGCGGAAAGCCGGGAATAGCGCCGCCCTGGCGGCCCGCATTGCACGAGGGGCAGAATCGGCTGCCGCGGAGGTGGAGACTCTGTTTCTACAGGACCTGGAAATCAGCCCCTGCAGGGGTTGTGACACCTGCAAGAAGCCTGCCAGCAAAGGATGTGCCATCAAGGACGACATGCAGAAGATCTACCCCAGGCTGATAAGAGGGGACGCCTGGGTCATAGCCAGCCCGGTCTACTGGTTTACGATGTCAGCCCAGACAAAGATATTCATGGACCGATGCTACGCGCTTCCCGCATATGCAGAGAACCCCTTCGCCGGAAAAAGGATCGCCATCGCCATGAGCTACGGTGACACTGATCCGGTCAGGTCCGGGTGTGTGAACGCGATACGAACATTTCAGGATGCCTACAGGTATACAGGATCGAGGATAGTGGGCATGGTCTACGGCAGCGCCGTGAAGGCCGGCGAGATCGAGAAGGATGAAGCATTGATGCGGGAGGCAGAAGAGCTGGGCAAACGGCTGGCAAAGCTCTGAGAACGCCGCAACGATTGAGTGTGCCGAAGATCCTGCAATCCGGCCACCCTTCCATCTCCCACACGCTCGTGTAGAATGAAACTGACGACGAGGTCACAGGAGCAGCAGTGATAGGAGCTATCGCCGGCGACATCATCGGCTCGGCTTATGAATGGCGGCGGACCAAGTCCTATGATTTCGACCTCTTCACACCGGCATCGACGCCGACGGATGACACCGTCCTGACCGTGGCGGTGGCGGACTGTATCCTTCACGGTAAGGACTATACTGCCACCTTCCAGGAGTACGGCCGCCGCTATCCCGATGCCGGGTGGGGCGGCATGTTCTTCTCCTGGATATTTAGCGATCGCCCGGCGCCCTATAATAGCTTCGGCAACGGCTCGGCCATGAGGGTCAGCCCGGTGGGCTTTGCCTTCGATACACACGAGGAGGTCCTGTCCGAGGCCACGCGTTCGGCGGAGGTCTCCCATAATCATCCCGAAGGCATCAAGGGTGCACAGGCGGTTGCCTCCTGCATCTTCCTGGCCAGGCAGGGCAAGGACAAGGAGGAGATCAGGGAGTTCGTACAGACCCGCTTCGATTACGACCTGGACAGGACCCTGGATGAAATCCGGCCGTCGTACCGCTTCTACGAGACCTGTCAACAGTCGGTGCCCGAAGCCATGATAGCCTTCCTGGAATCGACCGATTATGAGGACGCAGTGAGGAAAGCGGTGTCGCTGGGCGGAGACGCCGATACCATGGCCTGCATATCGGGCGGCATCGCCCAGGCGTTTTACCGGGCCGTCCCGACCCCCATCGTCGACAAGGTCAGAACACTGCTACCCGACGGATTCCTTGCCATCATCGACGAGTTCGAGGCACGTTTCCCGCTCTAGCACAATGGCCCGTGGCCACCGGCGGACGCCGTCGCTCCTGCTACCGCCCTTCCTGACACTGCGCGGCTACCTCGCATCCACCCCCTTCACATACTCATGACCGTGCACAACCCGCCTTTCTGTGATAGACTTTGCCGACTTGCGCCCATCGGTTAACCTGTCACGGATGTAATCAGACGGCGGTGAAGACAAAGGCCTGGCTTTGAGCCGCCCGCGCGATTCACGGCATTACTCCCAGACTGCATCCGAAATCTTGGGGATCACCTCAGGCAATTCGGCTATAGGCGCGTGTCTAACACAGACTAACAAACGGGAGGATCGATCTACATTGAGCGACAAAACACTGGCTAATCCGGCGGTGGTGGGGCTGGCGGGCTTCGGCGGCACAACTTTGCTGCTGCAGTTCCACAATCTCGGCTGGGCAGGTGCCGGGCCCGTCCTATGGACCGCCCTGTTCTTCGGCGGCCTCATGCAGCTGCTGGCCGGCATGAAGGAGTTCCAGACCGGCAACAACTTCGGCTTCGTAGCCTTTTCATCATACGGCGCCTTCTGGATGAGCCTGGCCGGCATCCTGCTGGGCACTCATTTCGGCATTCTGCAGCCCACCACGGTTGACATAGGCTGGTTCCTGGTGATGTTCACCCTGCTCACGGCCATATTCTTCGTGGGAGCCATGAGGATAAGTAGTGCACACGCGGTCCTGTTTCTCACCCTCCTCCTGGGCTTCATCTTCCTGGACATCAGCCATCTGGGCGGGCCCGACATGGCCTTCTTCAACATCGTGGCAGCCATCGATCTGATCATCTGCGCGCTCACCGCCTGGTACATCATGGCGCATGTAATGCTCGCGCCGCTGAACGTGAAGCTCCCTCTGGGGAAACCCTGGGTCGGGTAGAAACGGGGCTGCGCGGCACTCGACCGAAGCCATCAAGTCCGTCTGCGCAGTTCCCACCACACGGGCCATCCAATGTAGCAGGCGACTGCCACCCGGGGAAGACGGCTGTCAGCCGGGGCCACCGAGCTATAGGCCGCAGGTCATCAAACCCACCAGCACCAGCAGCAGAACGATCCCCACGGCCACGGCGGCGGCCAGCACCGAGGCCAACAAGGTGATCAGCAGGCCTTTGCCATAACTGGTGTCGAAGATCGACTTCACCACCAGCGAGTCGACCAGCCAGGCTCCAACTATGCCCAACACAAATCCCACCACCGGCAGGAGACCCAGCACAAAGGCGACCGCCGCACCGGCCAGCGAGCCCAGCAAGGTGGCCAGCATGGCCCTACCGTATGTGGCGTTATCGACCTTGACTATTCTGGCCGCCCACAATGTAAAGGCGGATGCGATGAAGAACGTTACCACTATGAGCGCTATTATGATGAAAACACCTGCTGCGGCTATGGCACTGAGTAACGGACCTATCATCAGATCATTACCTCCATGTTATCCAGTATCGGCTATCGCTCTTTTCTCTTCAGCAGCAGCCAGTTCGCGGCATCCGTGTGCACCAGTGCATATTCCCCCTGTAACCTGTCCCCGTGAAGCGTGAATGTCAGCAGATCTGGCTCCTGCTGCTGAAGCTCGTATTCACCCCGGTCCCAGATCTCGACCTTGCCGGCCCCATAGGAGCCTTCAGCGATCTCTCCTTCAAAATCGATGTAGCTGACGGGATGGTCTTCCACCTGCATGGCCAGTCTTCGAATGCCTGGCCCGGCAGGAGGGCCCTTGGGCACGGCCCAGCTCTTGAGCACCCCGTCCATCTCCAGCCGGAAATCATAGTGCAGGCGGGTGGCATGATGCTTCTGGACTACGAATCTATTCATTCCGACTCCCGTCTGGCCTCAGTAGTATAGTGGTACAGGGGAATTCCAGCAAGGGCAGAACTCCGGAGTTCCGCGGACATCATGCCGGTTGAGACCGGAGATCACGTCTGGAATACGCACCTTATGGGTGTCACTGCGAGGGGCGGGGCCCCGAAGCAATCCCGGTCATGGGCTGAGATTGCTTCGCTGCGGTCGCAATGACGCAAAGGAGGCAACACCCACGGATTGCCGCGGCCCGCCGGCCCTTGTGTTTCACGGTACATGAGGAGTAAGATTCCGTGACACGGGCCAGAATACTTAACCGACGACGCAGGCCTCTCATCCAGATAGTCCGGCCTCGATCGGTGAACAGAGAGGTGCGAATTGGACGAACGATTTGAACAGGTCAGGTTTGCGGTACTGATCGATGGCGACAATGCTCAGGCCTCGCTCCTTCCCAAAATACTGGCGGAGGTCAACAAGATGGGGCTCATCACCATCAAGCGGATATACGGCGACTGGACCACCACCAGCATGAACAGCTGGAAGAGCTCGCTGCACAAGCATGCCATCCAGCCGGTTCAGCAGTTCAGATACACGGTGGGCAAGAACTCCACGGACAGTGCCATGATCATCGACGCCATGGACCTGCTGCACAGCGGCGATGTGGGCGGTTTCTGCATAGTGGCCAGCGACAGCGACTACACGCGGCTGGCAACCAGGATCAGGGAGGAGGGTTTGTTCGTCATCGGAGTGGGCGAGAAGAAGACCCCCGAGGCCTTCGTCAACGCCTGCAACCAGTTCATCTACTGCGAGAACCTGATCGAACCGAAGGAGACCACGAAGAGGGTGACCAAGAAGGAGAAGCCCGGTGTATCCGACCCTCTGAACCTACTGTTGGAAGGGTTCAACCTGGCCTCCAAGGAAGACGAATGGATCCATCTCTCGTCGCTGGGACTGGTGCTGCGCCAGTTGGACCCGGCCTTCGATCCCCGCAGCTATGGCCACCAGAAACTGCAGTCCCTCATCAAGCAGTATCCGGAGACATTTACCCTGAAGCGGGACACATCCCGGAAGCCACCGGTGGTGTACGTAGCAATGACCGGGCCGTAGCCCGTGTAGACGCGCCCTTCGGGCCGCCCTCATTGCCCGTATGCTGCACGGGCCGCCATCAAGGAACAGGTGGTGTCGTCAGTGCCGCCCGCGATGCCTGTGGGGCCCGCCGGGGCTTCCTGCCAAAAGTGAACCATGAAGACCTCACTGCTGGGACTTGATACGGCCGAACTGCGCGCGCTCATGGGCGGGGAAGGCCAACCGCCCTACCGCGGCAGCCAGCTTGCGGAGTGGATCTACCGGCATGGAGCCCGCACGTTCGACGGCATGTCCAGTCTGCCCGCCGAGCTGCAGACCCGACTGGCAGAGAAATACCGCGTCGGCCGCTCGGATATTCTGGCCCGGCAGCAGAGCCGCGACGGGACCTTCAAGCTGCTGCTGGAAATGGGAGGTGGCGCCCGGGTGGAGACAGTGGGTCTGCCCTACGCCGACCGCTTCAGCTGCTGCCTGTCAACCCAGGTGGGCTGTCCCATCGGCTGCGTGTTTTGTGCCTCCGGTCAGGGCAGATTCGTTCGCAGCCTCGGCCCCGGGGAGATCGTGGAGCAGGTGTTAACTGTAAACGAGGTGGTTGCGTCCGGCCTCATCCCCATCAGCAGTCGCAGCAGAGCCGTCGACCGGGTCGTCATCATGGGCATGGGCGAACCCCTGCTCAATTATGAGTCCGTCATCAAGGCAGTACGGCTCATCAACGATGAGATGGGAATCGGCATCAGGCATATCGCAATCAGCACCGTCGGCATCGTCCCGGGCATTCGCAAGCTGGCTCAAGAACGGGCACAGATAACCCTGGCGGTGTCTCTACATGCTCCTACCGACGAACTACGTAGAAAGCTCATACCGGGCATGACCCGATGGAGCGTGGCTGAGATCATAAACGCCTGCCGGGAATACGTGCGCGATACAGGCCGGCGGGTTACCTTTGAGTACTGTCTGCTGGGGGGAGTCAACGACGGAGCCGCGCAGGGCGGGGAACTGACCGCGATACTCAGAGGCCTGAACTGCCATGTGAACCTGATCCGCTACAATCCGGTGCCGGGACTGCCCTTCCATGCCCCTTCGCGGGAGAGAGTCAGGGAGTTCCGCGACATCCTGGAACAGGCCGGCATCCAGGTCACGCAGCGGGTGCAGCGGGGCGCTGATATCGACGCAGCCTGCGGACAACTGCGCCGCCAGATGCAGAGCTAGGGTAAGGGCCGCGCCTGCCGGGTCACCCCATCCGCTCAACAGTATCGTCGGCCGTCAGGCCGGGCCGGGAACATGCTCCCCTTGCATCTCACGGAAGCAGGTTGCACGAATTACGACTGGGATCCATATCAAGCCCGATTCGTATGCTGTCACCGGATTTCGTGACATGATTGACATGCCATTGAGGTCAATCACTCCAGATAGCCCTTGAGCTTGCGACTGCGGGAGGGATGACGTAATTTGCGTAGCGCCTTGCCTTCAATCTGCCGTATTCTCTCTCGAGTTACGTTGAATTCTATCCCCACCTCTTCCAGGGTCCGCGGATATCCGTCTTTGAGCCCAAATCTAAGCTGGAGCACCTTTTTCTCGCGCTCGGTTAGTTCATCGAGCACTCTGTCTATTTGT
>JACUUR010000005.1 GCA_014859205.1 Dehalococcoidia bacterium
GAGCGCTGCGTTGACATCGCAGAGGTCACCGGTTCAAATCCAGTACCGCCCACCACTCTTTTGTGTCCACAGCAAACCTGCTATAATTCTCGCTCTTCTGGCCGAAGGGGCTCCGTGGCAGGGACATCTAGCTCCGGCCTTGATCCTTGTCGGCGAGCGCGAGGCCAGGGGCAAGACATGGTACGATTGACCTGTGCTTATGCCGGGCTAGCAGACCAACAAGAGAAAGCTCGAGATGATGACAGAAGCGAAGAATGAGCAACTGGAACGGATGCGCCACTCGGTAGCTCATATTATGGCCGAGGCCGTGCAATCGCTCTTTCCCGGGGCGAAATTCGGCATCGGGCCGACCATTGAACATGGGTTCTACTATGACTTCGAATTGTCACGGGCGTTGACACCCGATGATCTGCCTGTGATTGAGGATAAGATGAGGGAGATCATCGCTCAAGATGCGTCGTTTGTCAGGGACGAGATAAGTAGAGACGAGGCTCGCACGCTCTTCTCTGACCAGCCTTACAAGCTGGAGCTTGTTGATGAGATTCCTGATGCTAGTTTGGTCGTGTACAAGCAAGGCTCTTTCACCGATCTGTGTCGTGGTCCTCATCTTGCTTCTGCAGGCGAGGCACGAGCGTTCAAGCTGACTCATGTGGCGGGAGCATACTGGCGTGGAGACGAGAAGCGGCCCATGCTGCAGAGGATCTACGGCGTGGCTTTCGAGAGTCAGGAGGAGCTTGAGGAGCATCTGTCGCGACAGGCAGAAGCTGCCAGGCGAGACCACAGGAAGCTGGGCAAGGAACTCGATCTCTTCAGTGTCCACGAGGAGATTGGGCCTGGCTTGATCTGCTGGCATCCCAAAGGAGCTGTGATTAGGGAGATCATTGAGGACTTCTGGAGGGTGGAACACCGCCGGCGGGGCTATGATATCGTCTATACACCGCACATTGCCAAGTTGGACCTCTGGAAGACCAGCGGGCACTGGGAGTTCTATCGCGACTATCTGTACTCGCCGATGGAGATCGAGGGGCAGGAGTATATGCTGAGGCCGATGAACTGCCTGGGGCATATCCTGATCTACAAGAGCCGATTGCGCAGTTATCGCAGCCTGCCTCTGAGGTATGCCGAGTTGGGTACGGTGTACCGGTATGAACGGACCGGCGTACTATATGGCCTTGCCAGAGTACGAGGGTTTACCCAGGATGATGCTCACATCTTCTGCCGGCCTGATCAGGTTGAGGGTGAACTTGTCGGAGTCCTGAATCTTGTGCTTTTCATGATGGCTAGCCTTGGGTTCAAGGAATACAAGGTGTTCCTTTCAACCCGTCCCGACAAGTATGCTGGAACAGCCCAGATGTGGGAGGAGGCTACTGAATGTCTGAAGCGCGCTCTAGAGAGACTTACCCTACCTTACGCGGTGGACCCCGGCGAGGGAGTATTCTACGGGCCCAAGATCGATGTCAAACTCGAGGATGCCCTGGGGCACGAGTGGCAGGGCCCCACCATTCAGGTTGACTTCAACTTGCCACAACGCTTTGATGTCTGTTATATTGGTGAAGATGGCTCGGATCATACTGCGGTGATGATACACCGCACAGTTCTGGGCGCCATGGAGCGTCTTCTGGCCTGCCTGACGGAGCACTATGGCGGCGCGTTTCCGGTGTGGTTGTCACCTGTCCAGGCAGTGATAATCCCCATAGCAGATCGGCATGTCGGCTATGCACAGGAGATAGCAGGCGAATTCAGGAGCGAGGGTATCAGGGTTCTGGTTGACGACCGCTCCGAGAGGATGAATCTGAAGATAAGGGAGGCGCAACTGGACAAAGTCCCCTATATGCTAATAGTCGGTGACAAGGAGATGGGCTCGGCGAGTGCGTCCCTCCGTCTAAGGAGCGGCGAAGACCTGGGACTGGAGGGTCTAGCCGATGTCAAGAACAGGATAAAGGTAGCTGCCGAGGCCAGGGCTTGAATACTGCTGCAGGGGGTAGAAAAGGTATAGTAAGAGATCTACCGGTTAACAGAAGGATCCGGGCCAGGGAAGTTCGTCTCATAGGCGAAGACGGGGAGCAGCTCGGCGTGGTGCCCCTGCAGAAAGCGCTGCAGATTGCTTATGAGCGCGGTCTGGACCTGGTGCAGGTAGCGTCAAATGCGACCCCCCCTGTATGTAGGGTTCTGGACTATGGCAAGTACAAATACGAGCAGACCAAGAAGGAACGGAAGGTAAAGAGGGGCCAGAGAGTAGGCTTGCTCAGGGAGGTCCGTCTCAGGCCCAAGATAGAGGAGCATGATCTACAGGCCAAGATCAAGACCACCAAGAAACTGTTGGAGGAGGGCAACAAAGTAAAGCTATTTCTGAGGTTCAGGGGACGCGAGGCCGCCTATCCAGAACTAGGCTGGAAGGTGCTGCGCAGAGTAGCCGAAGAGTGCAAGGACTTAGCTGCCATCAGTAGCTCTGCCAATGAGGAGAGAACGATATCCGTGGTCTTATCCCCCCTTTCCCTGAAGAAACCGAAGGAGACAGTAACAGATGCCGAAGCTTAAGACCCACAAGGGGGCAAGAAGCCGCTTTCATCTGACAGGTAGTGGCAAGCTCATGCGCACCAAGTGTGGCAAGAGCCATCTGAGGCGAAAGAAGGCCCGCAGGACGAGGCGTCTCTATGATGAGACGATCCCGGTTTCCCCTGCGGATCAGAAGAGAGTACTGAGGCTCCTGGCCCACAGATAACAGGTGACGTGAATCATGAAAACAGACGGGGGGCATTTCGCTTCCCATTCTCGGCATAGCGGTTGGCTGTCGGTTGTTTCCTGTGGTGAGCTGTCACCTGGGTTCCGGTGGTCTATGCCGCTATCAAAGAGAATGAGGATAATGCCTGAGAAGTAAAGGAGGAAGAACTTGCCACGAGCCAGAAGCGGAGAAGTCACTCACAAACGACATAAGAAGGTGCTCGGGCTGACCAAGGGTCACCGTGCGGCGAGGCATAAGCTCTACAGGACAGCTCACGAGTCCATGCTGCATGCTTTGAGTTACTCCTATCGTCATCGCCGCGAGCGAAAGGGCGATTTCAGAAGGCTGTGGACCATCCGGATCAATGCTGCAGCGCGAGCCAGTGGATTGACTTACAGTCAGTTCATCGCCGGGTTAAGAAAGTCAAATGTAGAGATCAACCGCAAGATGCTGGCCGATATGGTGGTCAGGGATCCTGAAGGTTTTGCTGCATTGGTGGCTTCGGTGACTGAGGCTAACGCATCACGCTAGAGGGGCCAGGGGGGGACGACAGGCGGGGTGGCCAGGGGTCCTTATCATATCTGTGTCTGTGTCTCGTAAGGGCAGTCGATGCTTGAACAACTCAAGGACATTCATAGACAAGCTGTTGAGGAGCTTGACGGGGTGGCGGATGCCAAGGCGCTTGAATTGTGGCGGGTTCGCTACCTGGGCAAGAAGAGTAGCCTGACCGGGGCCTTGCGTTCATTGGCCGCGTTGCCCCTGGAGGAGCGCCGCGACGTGGGCGCCCGGGCTAATGAGATCAAGAGGGATCTGGAATCGCGTCTGGAGGAGAAGGAGAGATTCCTACAGCAGTCGCTGCTGACCTCCCCTCTGGCTTCCCAGGGCATAGACGTCACGTTGCCCGGCCGACCGATTCCGACCGGGAGGCTTCATCCCATCACCCAGACACTCAATGAGATCTGTTGTGTCTTCCGGAATATGGGATTCCAGACCATTGAGGGGCCTGACGTCGAATGGGACTATTACAACTTTGAGGCACTGAACATCCCGCAACATCATCCGGCACGAGACAGGTTCGCCACGCTGTGGATAGATGCAGGTGCGGGAGCGAAGGCCAGGCTTCTGCGCACACACACCTCACCGATGCAGATCCGGTGGATGGAGAGAGAACGCCCGCCCATTAGGGTGATAGCGCCTGGGCGAGTCTACAGATATGAGGCGACCGACGCCACTCATGAGTCGATGTTCTGCAATGTTGAGGGACTGGCTGTGGACAGGAGCATCACTCTTGCTGATCTGAAGGGCACGTTGTTCGAATTCTGCCGCTGTCTCTTCGGGGAGGAGAGGCAGGTGCGCTTCCGTTGCGATTACTTTCCCTTCGTTGAACCGGGCGTTGAGGTGGCCATATCGTGCGCAGCTTGTGACGGGGCTGGCTGCCGTGTGTGCGGATATAGCGGCTGGGTCGAAACAGCAGGGGCCGGGATGGTCCATCCCGATGTCCTGAGACGGGTTGACATCGACCCCCAGACCTACAGCGGTTTTGCCTTCGGCGTGGGAGTTGAGAGGATATCGATGCTGCGGCATGGTATCGACGACATTCGTCTGTTCTACAGCAATGACCTCAGATTCCTGAGGCAGTTCTAGCTTCTAAGGGGATTTCATGAAGGTTTCGCTCAAATGGCTGAACGATTATGTTGACATAAGGCTTGGCGCCGAGCAAATAGCCGAGAAGCTGACCATGGCCGGACTGGAGGTCACCGGCATACAGACTCTGGGAGGCACCTGGGAGCGGATAGAAGTAGGAGAGGTGGTTGCCGTGAACCCACATCCCAATGCCGACCGCCTCAGGTTAGCTACGGTTGAGCTGGGCGCCGGGCAGGTCACAGTGGTTTGCGGGGCTCCCAATATAGCTCCGGGCCAGAGAGTTCCCTTTGCCGGTATAGGCGCCCGGCTTATAGACGGGCGTACAGGAGAAGCTGTGTCGCTGAAGGCGGCGAAGATCCGCGGCGTGGTCTCCGAGGGGATGGTGTGCTCTGAGAAGGAACTGGGGATCTCTGACAACCACGAAGAAATCCTGGTCCTACCGCCAGAGGCGCCGGTAGGTGCGGCGCTAAGTGACTATCTGGGCGATGTGGTCCTCGACCTGGATGTTACGCCGAACCGACCCGATTGCCTGTCCGTGATCGGGATTGCCCGGGAGATCGCAGCTCTGACCGGCGAGTCACTCCGTCTGCCCGAGATTCACTATGAAGAATCAGCAGAGTCGATAGACTCGTTTGCTTCGGTTGAGATCGCTGAGCCCGAGCTGTGCCTTAGGTACTGTGCCAGTCTGCTCACCGGCATCAAGGTAGGTTCGTCTCCAGGCTGGCTGCAGCAACGTCTGAGTAGCTGCGGCATGCGGCCCATCAACAACGTTGTCGACGTCACCAACTATGTCATGCTGGAATACGGACAGCCCCTGCATGCCTTCGACTTTCACGAGCTCCGGGGCGGGCAGATGGTAGTTCGCAGAGCAAGACAGGGCGAGACGATAACTACACTGGACGAGGTCCAGCGCACTCTCAACACTGACATACTGGTGATCGCGGACAAAGAACGGGCGGTGGCAATAGCTGGAATCATGGGTGGCTCGGGGTCTGAAGTTACAGCTGCTACTGACACCATCCTGATTGAGTCGGCGAGTTTTGACCAGGCTGCGGTACGCGGGGGCTCCAATCAGCTTCGAGTCCAGACTGAGGCGTCGGTTCGCTTCGACAAAGGGCTTAACAGCGACCTACCACTGCCACCCCTGCGACGGGCAACTCAACTGCTACTGGAACTGGCCGGTGGTAAGGGAGCCAGGGGCATAATCGACGTTTATCCTGGGAAGTCTGAGCCGCAGTTCTTGTCGCTTACCGCCCGTGAGGTGGAACGCATTTCGGGTCTGCAGGTGAGCGCCGCGGAGACCATCGGTACGTTGCGCGCGCTGGGCTTCGAGTGCAAAGAGAGCGACTCAGATTCGCAGATTTTTGTGTCTGTGCCCTACTGGCGCAGCGACATCAAATGCTCGGCTGACCTCGTGGAGGAGGTAGTCCGCACCATGGGGTATGAGAAGATTCCCATCACCAGGCTCAGCGCGCAGTTGCCGCGCCAAAGAGCAAAACTCTCACCGGCGCAACGGAGAAGCGACCTGAGGGATTCACTGCGGGATATGCTGACCGGCTTTGGCTTTCAGGAGGTACTGACCTACTCGTTGGTAAGCCTGGAGAAGCTTGAGAGGCTTTCCCCCAGGCGCAAGCTGGAAGCTGCTCCACTCAGTGTGGCGAATCCTATGAGCAGAGAACAGGAAGCACTGCGCACCAGCCTGCGGGCCGGACTTCTGGCTACAGTTGCGCATAACCGGAGATCCGGGACAGCAGGCATGCGGCTCTTTGAGATCGGCAAGGTATTCTCGTCGAGAGGCAAGGACCTGCCCGATGAACGGGAGATGGTCTGCGCTCTGCTCACCGGGGCGAGAAGCGAGATGTCCTGGCATGGGGAGGGCGAGGTGCTGGACTTCTTTGATGCCAAGGGAACAGTGGAGAACATGATGAATCGTTTCGGCTCAAAGGCCATTTTTGAGGCTGCGGACGATGAGACCTTTTCCGCGGGAAGAGGCGCCAGTATAGTCATTGAAGATGAGAGGGTTGGCGTAGTGGGGGAGGTTCATCCCAGTGTTGCACAAGCTTTTGAGCTGTCCGGCAGTGTCTGCCTCGTGGAGATCGACGTTGAGAAACTCGTGACCAAGATTACGGGCGCGAAGCAGTACCGGCCTATCCTGCGGTTTCCCGGCGCAACCCGGGACATGGCCTTGGTCCTGGATGACCATGTATCGTACCGGAGTGTGGAGGACATAATACGGAGCACTCTCCTCGTGACGCAGGTAATCCTGTTTGATGTCTATCGCGGCGAGCAGGTGCCTGAGGGCAAGAAGTCCTTTGCGGTGAGGATTGTATATCAATCGCCCAGTCATACGCTGACGGACGAGGAAGTCGACCGTAACCAGCAGCAGATGCTGGACAGACTTCGGCAGGAACTGGGTGCTACTTTGAGGGCATCTACTTAACGGGAGTTCGGCAGAGCAGGGATGATCGATCTTCAATCGCTCGAGATCCGACGAATGCAGGAAGATGATCCGGTTGCTATGTCCGTGGCATTTGCGGACATGGACAAGACTCAGGAGCAGTACGAGCGATACTGGCAAGAGAATATCGACGGCAGGCGAGTGACCCTCGTTGCACTGCTGAACGGAAGCGTGGTCGGGTACACAAACGTGATCTGGGAACCGGATCACCGCGCTTTTCGCCAGCATGGGATTCCCGAGATCAATGACATGAACACGGTCACACGCCTGCGCAGGAACGGTATTGGCACCAGAATGATGAAGGCCGCCGAGGAACTCATCCGCCAAGCAGGCAAGACAGTCATAGGAATCGGTGTCGGCGTCACGCCGGATTACGCCATAGCGCAGAAGCTGTATCCTAAGCTCGGGTATGTTCGGGACGGAACGGGAGTTCACCCTGATAAGTGGGGTGGCTGTATGTACTTCACCAAGGAACTGGACTGAGGAGCCCAACCAGCAGGTAGAGGCGACGCACAACAGCGCGCCTGATCTACGCCGTTAGGCAGGCCGGAGAGACGAGTCAGAGTAACCTCGCTGCTGATGGTTTATCCTATGCGTATCGGTTGACCGGTTGGGCCAGATGCGTTATAATAATAGTGATTATCATTATTATCTTGTGAGACCGAGGTGCGGGATTTCCAAGCAGAAGGAAGCGATTATTAAGGTGTTGAGAGAGACCTCGTCTCATCCCTCCGCAGAGTGGATATATGAGCAGGTCAGAAAAGACATGCCCAACATAGGTCTGGCCACCGTGTACCGCAATCTGAGAGTGCTGAAGGAGGAGGGTGAGGTTCTAGAGATACACACTTCGGGCGATGGAGCCCGTTTTGATGGCGACACCAGGGCGCACTATCATTTCTTCTGTGACCGGTGCGGGAAGATCCTGGACCTCGATGAGTCTGTCGACTCTATGATCGAGACCAGGGTCGCGAGTAGGACCGGACTGCGGGTAACGCGTCATCACCTGGAGTTGGGCGGCGTGTGTCTCGATTGTCAGGAACTCGAGAATAGAACAGACCCCTGCGTCAGGCAGTGATAGTAATAACCAGGAAAGGAGGCAGACTATGGCAACCATGAAGGTCGGGGATGGATACAGATGTAACATCTGTGGAAATGAGGTGACATTGACCAAAGTGGGTGGTGGTGAGCTGGTATGCTGCGGCGAACCCATGAAAAAAATCGAGAAATAGGAGGGTTTATCTAATGACCAAGTCTTTGAAAGGCACACAGACGGAGAAGAATCTTCTGGCGGCCTTCGCCGGAGAGTCTCAGGCCAGGAATCGCTACACATTCTTCGCCAGCAAAGCGAAGAAGGAGGGTTATGAGCAGATAGCCAACATCTTCATAGAGACCGCGGGCAATGAGAAGGAACACGCGGAGGTGTTCTTCAAGTACCTGGAAGGCGGAGACGTGGAAATTCTAGCTGCCTATCCCGCGGGAGTAATCGGAGGTACGAAGGCCAATCTGTTAGCTGCGGCGGATGGGGAGAAGCTGGAATGGAGCAAGCTATATGCCGACATGGAGAAGGTGGCAAGGCAGGAGGGTTTTGAGGAGATAGCGACGTCGTTCAAGGAGATTGCCGAGGTGGAGGAGTTTCATGAGAAGCGTTACCGGAAGCTTGCCGCTAATGTGGCCAAGGGTGAAGTGTTCAGGAGGGCAACCCCAGTCAAGTGGCACTGTACCAATTGCGGCTACGTACACGAAGGCACTGAAGCTCCCGAACTATGTCCGGCCTGCAAGCATGCGCAGTCATACTACGAACTTCTGGCCGAGAATTACTAAGCGACGCGAAGGAATCGGCCCGTAGGCCGCAGCCATCAACAGGAGAATCGGCTTGACAGATGACCTCGAGCAAAGGAGGATACGATGGAACACAAGCTACCTGAACTGCCGTATGCTAAGGAGGCTCTGGCCCCCGGCATATCGGCTGAAACTCTGGAATATCACCACGGCAAGCATCACAAAACATACGTTGACAACGTCAACAAGCTAATAGTCGGCACTGAATTTGAGAATCTGCCTCTGGAGGAGATCGTGAAGAAGGCCTCCGGCGGCATGTTCAACAACGCCGCGCAGGTCTGGAATCACACCTTCTATTGGAACTGCCTCTGGCCAAAGGGCGGGGGCGAACCGTCAGGGGCACTGGCGGCTGCCATCTCGAAGAGCTTTGGCTCGTTTGCCGAGTTCAGGGAGGAGTTCACGGCTGCGGCGGTGACACTGTTCGGCTCGGGTTGGGCGTGGCTGGTGAAGAATACCGACGGTAGCCTGGCAATAGAGACTACCAGCAACGCTGAGACGCCGGTGCGGGCTGGCAAGAGACCGTTGCTGACATGTGATGTCTGGGAACATGCTTACTACATCGATTATCGGAATGCCAGGGCCAGGTACCTGGAGGCCTTCTGGAATCTGGTCAACTGGGACTTCGTAGAGCAGAACCTGGGTTGAGGGCAGCAGGGCCGCGGACGGACCGCTGACATGAGCTCTCCTTTGTGCTGCGATACTAGAGGAGAGAGTGAGCCCTGAGATGATAGAGATCGGCAACAGAGCGCCCGATTTTGCGCTCAAGGAGCAGAACGGCAGAACCGTCAAGCTGACTGCGTTCAGGGGCAAGAGAGTACTGCTGTCTTTCCGGCCTCTGGCATGGACGGCGGTCTGCCATGACCAGATGCGACTGCTTGAGGAACGCCATTGACCCTGCGGCAGGTCTCAGTGAGGGCAGGTTAGACCAAGGTGCGCATATAGTGATGGATTTGCAGCGGCCTAATCGCCTGGCTCAGGAAACTAGTCCCTATCTGCTGCAACACGCAGCCAATCCGGTGGACTGGTATCCCTGGGGCGATGAGGCTCTGGCGCGTGCCAGGCAGGAAGGCAAGCCCATACTATTGAGCATAGGTTACTCAGCCTGCCACTGGTGCCATGTCATGGCCCATGAATCTTTCGAGGATGAAGGCACCGCACGCCTGATGAATGACAACTTCGTCAATATCAAGGTGGACAGGGAGGAGCGTCCCGACCTGGATGTCGTGTACATGGAAGCAGTACAGGCCATTATCGGCAGTGGCGGCTGGCCGTTGACGGTGTTCCTGACTCCGGAGGGCAAACCCTTCTACGGAGGTACGTACTTTCCTCCCGAAGACAGGCATGGTATGCCGGGCTTCGCCCGCGTTCTCAAGGCGGTGGCCGACTTCTACCATAACCGCCGCGGTGAGGTGGAGCAAGCTGCCCGGAAGATCACTACGGCCCTTGAGGCAAGAGCCGACGCTGGCCAGGAGAGCGGTCCACTGGTGGCTGACACACTGAGCCAGGCGTTCTCAGCGCTTAAGGGCGACTTCGACGTTGCCAATGGTGGATTCGGGACGGCACCGAAGTTTCCGCAACCCCTGACGCTTGAGTTCCTGTTGAGGTACCACGGCCGCACCGGCAGCGAGCAAGCTCTGAGTATGGTGGAGACTACCCTGGAGAACATGGTGAAGGGTGGCATCTATGATCAGATAGGCGGGGGGTTTCACCGATATGCGACTGATGCTAGGTGGCTTGTGCCTCATTTCGAGAAGATGCTCTATGACAATGCCCTGCTGGGCCGGGCATATCTGGACGCCTATATCGTTACCGGAAGAGCGTTGTTCCGGCGTATAACTGAGGAGACCATTGATTATGTGCTACGTGAGATGACCAGCCCTGAGGGCGGCTTCTACAGCACTCAGGACGCGGACAGCGAAGGCATGGAAGGCAAGTACTATCTGTGGTCGTATCAGGAAGTCGTGGAAGTGCTGGGCAGTGACGCGGCCCGTATGGTCAATGATTACTATGGTGTTACAACCAAGGGCAACTTCGAGGGTGCCAACATCCTGCATATTCACGGAGACGTGCCCGACGAGGAGCCGGACATTATCAAGCAGGCCAAAGCGAGCCTGCTTTGCGTGCGTGAAAAGCGGGTCAGACCGGCACGCGATGACAAAGTCCTGACCTCATGGAACGGGTTGATGCTGGCCGGCCTTGCCGAGGCCGCCTGCGTCCTTGATCGAGAAGACTACCTCGCAGCCGGGATTGCCAATGCCTCGTTTGTCCTGAAAGAGATGATGTCCGCGGGATATCTCAAACACACTTACAGGGAGGGCAAAGCGACGATCGAAGGATATCTTGACGATTATGCGCTTCTCATAGAGGGTCTGCTGAGTTTACACCAGGCTTCTTTCGATGGCAGGTGGCTCAGGGAAGGGATCAGATTGACCGATGTCATGGTCGAGGAGTTCTGGGATGAATCAACCGGCATGTTCTACGATACGGGCGGGAAACACGAAGAGCTGTTCGTTCGACCGAGGAACACCCACGACGGGGCGGTGCCGTCCGGTCCATCGGCGGCAACCCTGGCGCTGCTGAAGGTCTCGCGGCTAACCGGCAACCAGAGACTCGAGGAAATGGCAACTGCATCACTGAAGGCTGTCCAGGGTCTTATGGCCCGTCACCCGCTCGCCTTTGGCAACTGGCTGTGTGCATTGGACTTCTGCCTTTCTCAGCCCAGGGAAATCGCCATAGTGGGCTCGCACAGAGAGGCAGCGGCCGCCGGATTGCTGCGTGTTCTCTTCAATACCTGGCTGCCCAACAAGGTGGTTGCCGCCTGCGATCCCGCTGACACCGCCTCTATGGATGATGTGATTCTCCTTCAGGACAGGTCCATGATAGATCAGCGACCGACGGTATTCGTGTGTGATCGCCGTTCCTGCCGGAGACCCGTGAATGACCCAGATTCGCTGCGCAAGCTGCTGCATGGCGATTAGCATCAGCTTGGGACATGGCCACACAGGTTGCTTTACAGTGCTACGGGCCTGTCATATAATGCCTCAACTATGAATATGCAATAGGAGGTCTATCGATGATGAGCAACCGTACCGTGCTTGTGCTTTCGATTCTGAACCTGCTGGGATTTCTGGGCACTGTCGTCGTTAACGCCCTGGCCAATATCATTCCCATAGGAGGGATAACTACCAGCGAGGTATCCGATCTGTATCCGAATCTGTTTACGCCGGCGGGCTTGACATTCGCGATCTGGGGACTAATCTATGTGCTGCTGGCCGTGTTCGTGATATATCAACTGCTCCCATCTGTCAGGCGCGACCCCGAGAAAAGCGAATTCGTACGCAGGATCGGGCCGTTCTTCTTCATCTCCAGTCTGGCCAACATCGGCTGGATATTTGCCTGGCATTATCAGAACATAGCCCTTTCCGTGGTCTTGATGCTGATACTGCTGGGATCGTTGCTGCTGACCTACTTAAGGCTGGGTGTAGGTAAGGCAGAGGTGACCAAGGTCGTGAAGTATGCGGTGCACCTTCCCTTCAGTGTTTACCTTGGTTGGATTACAGTAGCTACGATTGCCAACGTTACCATCTTCCTGGTTGATGCGAACTGGGGAGCTTTCGGGCTTGGCGAGCAGTTCTGGGCGGTGGCCGTGATCGCGGTCGGTATTGTTATCGCACTGGCCATGCTGTTCACACGGAGGGACACGTACTACGCCCTTGTCGTCGATTGGGCCTTACTGGGGATACTGCTAAGAAGACTGTCCGGTACCACTGTGCCCGATCAGGGTGTGGTAGCTGTTGCGATAGCAGGACTGGCCATCATCACTGTGTCGATCATAGTGCAGGCTGCGCGAAGGAAGGTGTACTAACCAGGGCCAAGACGCGGAGCACAGCGCAGTCTGTTGACTTGACATAACATCTGCCTCGAGGCCGCAGTGGAGATCAGCAGTGTTGGGGCCATCAAGGCCCGGTTTCACTCCGGGTCCGTCCTGCCCTGAGGCTGAGGGATCTCATGGGTGGGATGAATCGTCCCGTTCGCTGCATATAGGAACCATACTCCTCGCCGAACCTCTCCAGAAGCATTTCCTCCTCCCTCCTGACACGTAATAGGATGACCAGACTCAGGCCCGCCAACCAGGTCACGCCCATGAACCAGTTTGCCGTAAGGAAAAAGACGGCTGCATGCAGGAGGTAGAAGGCTGAATACATGGGATGCCTTATCCGGCTGTAAGGTCCGTCGGTAACGAGCACCTGGCGGTCCTTGATTCTGAGACTGGCCGAGTGACTGCTTCCCAGGCTCCGGTGTATCCAGACGAACCACAGGAGAGCTACCAGGCCCAGCAAGGAACCCAGTAGCCTCGACCAGGCCGGAAGTGGCAGGGACGCCCATGCCAGCATCTGGGGGAACCAGATGAATAGGAAGAAGGTAAACACCTCATAGCAGATGAATATGCTCAGCCATATCGAGTATCTCCTGCGCTCCTCGATGACGGTCCGATAGCCGGCCCTCCTCGTCTTCACGTAGTACATAATACGTATGACAGAGAATGCCGAGAACAGGGTTATCAGCACGATCTTAGATACTTCGTCAATCGTCATATCGCTGTTGAACTCCGTAGCTTATACGGGCGAATCGGGGCATATACTATATGGTCTTCCAGTTAGGGTCAAGCTGTATCAGGTGTGCGAGCATCCCGTGGGAAAACCCGCGGCGGTAGACCGGGGGCGGGCAAGAAAGGACTCTGCAAAGAGGTGCTTCCGCCCGGGCGTAGTTGATCAGGGAACGCTGTTTGATGTGTTATAATCCCGCAACGTACGAGACGAATGGACCTGCTCGGTATGTGAAGAGGACAGGCAAGCGAAATCCGAGGCATGTTATAGTCATCTGAGGCACAGGAGGTAGACGGAGATGGCAGGCACAATGTACGAGGAGAGAATCTACTCAAGGTGGAACATCACCATTATGAGCATAGTCGTATTCGCCCTGCTGGCAGTGCTTATCAGGCAACTGGTCGCAGGCCCGCTGGGAACTAATCCAGCCCCGAACTCCTTTTTGATGGGGATGATCGTGCTATTCTTGGCCATCGGGGTGAACTTCGCCGCACTGAGAGTCAGTGTGGACATGCGGGGAATATTGGTGGGATACGGGATCATCCGACATCAGATACCCTGGGGTGAGGTCGTCGGCTGCCGGTTGGATGAAGCCTCGGCAATCAGGTACGGGGGGTGGGGCATACGCACGGGCTGGGTAGGCGGCAAGCGACGCCTGGTGTATAACATCATCGGCGCTCCCCGGGTGGTGGTGGAGAAGAGGCTGGGCAATTATCAGGAGTTCATCTTCTCCACTGGGAATCCTGAGGCAGTCATGAAGGCAATAAACGAGGGCCTCGGCAGGAGATCCTGAGCGCAGGTGCTGGTGCTGTTTCGTGGCGACGACTCCTATTGTGATCGGGACCTAGCCTCTGTGTAGACCGGGCAGCCTCAGGAGTTCTTCAGCTACCAGGGGCGAGTTTGTCCATTCCCGGCAGTGGGTTCGAGGGCCATGGTCAGGCGATTGTTTTGTCATCGGGCCTGACCGACAGCAGCAGTAGTGAGGATACTACGGCCAGCACCAGGCCGTAGACAAATGTCGCCCCAGGGCTGATCCTGTCCCAGAGCATACCGGCAATAAGGCCGCCGGGCAGGGCCACCAGCCCCACTGCGGTATGAAACGTGCCCAGGGTGGTAGCCCTCAGATGTTCGGGTGAGAAATCGACCACGTATGCCCGTTGCACACTGTCAAACATAGCAAAGGACACGCCGTAGACTGCAAAGAACGGTAAGACGCTGTAGAGGCTCGAGGTGAATACCAGGCCGAAAGAGACAATGGCGAATAACAGGTAACTCGCCAGCAAGACCGGCTTCCTTCCGATTCTGTCCGACAGCATCCCTGCCGGTATCGCGGCAATCACGTAGGTGACATAGAACAACACGTACAGGAGTATCGCTGTCTGATCGGTCAACCCGATGTCCCTGGCCCGCAATAGAAGAAAGGCATAACCGAAGTGGCCCAGATGGAAGACCGAGGCCGCAGCAATAAGCATCTTCAAGTTACCGGGCAATGCCCTGAAGCTCACCCGCATCGACGCTGGCAACACTCGCTGCGGCTGCGCCGCCGGCTCTTTGATGAGCAGGACGAATAGCACTGCTGCTATTCCCGGGATACCGGCAAGCAGGAATATCCCGGCATAGTCTGAGTCGGTAGCCGATAGTAGAGCAAAGGCCAGCAGCGCACCCAGCACCGAGCCAAGCCCATCCATGGCCCTGTGAAATCCATAGGCTTTGCCCCGGACACTTCGGTCCACCGATTCAGCTACAAGAGCATCTCTGGGGGCAGCTCTTATGCCCTTGCCGACTCTCTCTATCACCCTGACTACCAGAACCAGAGGCCATATCTGAGCCAGAGCAAACAGGGGCTTTGTGATTGCTGATAGAGAATAGCCGATGAGGACAAACAGCTTCCTCCGCTTGATCCTGTCGGACCAGTAGCCGGAGAAGACCTTGACCAGGGACGCGGTTGCCTCCGCGGCCCCTTCCACTATGCCTACCACCGAGGCCGAAGCACCCAGGACGCCGACCAGGTATAAGGGAATCAGAGGAAAGACCATCTGGCTGCTGAGATCGGTGAACAGGCTGACCAGTCCGAGCAGGAACACGTTTCTGGTGATGCCGCTAAGAATGCCGCTCTTCCGGTCTTTGTTCATCCTTCTCGTTCCGTACTGCGCCTGAAGATGCGACCGGCCTGTATTCGCTGTGGCCCCGACGACTCGACTGCGAGTTCGCGGGTTCCGCGGCCTGTTTTGTTGGGCCCCCTGCGAGTTGCCTTCTGGCTGTCGAGATCAGGCAATGGTTGAGGCACAGTTGCTAGACGGGAACTGCTATTCCCAGCGGAAGAGGCGTATCGCCAGTAGAAGGCTGACGACGAACCAGCCGCCGACGAAGAGAAGCTCGCGCCACATTTCTCCGATGCCGCGGTCCATTATCATCACCGCCCGTAGCACGTCATTGAGGTTGGTTGAGGGCAGCGCGTTGGAAAAGGCCCGCAGAAACTCCGGCATCATCTCGTTGGGGAAGAAGACACCTCCTAGAAACATGAGCATGAAGAACACGATCATGCTGATGCCATTGGCGGCGCGGGCGCTCTTGATCAGGCCCGCGAGAAGAAAAGCGATGCTCAGGAAACACAGAGCGCCCAGGGTCACAACCAGCCATACCCAGAACAGATTGCCGCTGATCTGGATGCTAAAGGCGAGGCTGCCCACAATCAGCAGCAGTGTCGTTTGTACAAGTATGACCGCGTAACGCTGTATGAGTTGCCCGCCCAGTAGGGTATGTCTCTTCAGGGGCGTCAGCGACAGACGGCGGTATATTCCTCTCTCCCGCTCCTCGGCGAACCCGCTGGTGGTGGCCATGATGCCGGAGGTCATCAGTGCCATCACAATAATGCCCGGCAGTATGTACTCGATGGCCCGTAGCTCGAAGAAGTCCCACACGATATCACCGTAGATGAGTCCGAACAGGACGATGAAGAAGAGGGGGAAGGCCAGAGTCCAGAACAGGTCATCCTTTCGTCGCAGGAACAACCTTGTCTCCAGCCTGACCTGGCGGGCAAGAATTCTCACAGTACCGTCACTCCCTCAACTGTCTTCCGGTGAGGGCCAGGAACACGTCCTCCAGGGTGGCCTTCTGCACCGAAATGCTCTCCAAATCGATGTCGTTGTCGGCGGCCATACGGGTGATCTCCTTCAGCACCTGTGATGAGTTCTTGGTGTGCAGCAGGATCTTATCATCCCCGTCACTGATCCGGGCGGGCAGTTCGGCTTGCTTTAGCAGCGACCGAAGGGTTTCGGAGGGGTGGTCGATCTCGATCCTGGACTCCAATCCGGCACCTGCGATCAGAGCCTCTGGGGTGTCCAGGGCGATAATTCTGCCGTGGTCCATGATGGCGACCCTGCGGCAGAGTTGCTCGGCCTCCTCCATGTAATGAGTGGTCAGGATTACGGTCTTTCCCTTCTGTTTGAGGCCAGTTATCGTGCTCCACATACTTCGCCTAGCCTGGGGATCGAGTCCGGTGGTTGGCTCGTCCAGAAAGAGCACGCCCGGGTCGTTTACCAGGGCCAGCGCCAGAGCAAGCCGCTGCTTCTGACCGCCGGAGAGCTGGCTGACATAGCTGTCTCGCTTGTCTGTGAGGGACACTTCTTCAAGCAATGTAGAGGTCGGGATTGCCCTCCGATAGTAGCCTCCGAAGAGGTCCACCGCCTCTTTCACTCGTATCTGCTCGTAAAGAGAAGTTGTCTGAAGCTGGACGCCGATGAGTTCCTTGATCCGCTCCGGCTCACGCAGGGCGTCAATGCCACAGACACTGACCTCGCCGCCGTCCGGCTTGCGCAGGCCCTCTATGATCTCGATTGTGGTCGTCTTGCCGGCTCCGTTGGGACCGAGCACCCCGAATATCTCGCCTTCCTCAACGCTGAAGCTTATACCATCAACAGCTAGCAGGCCGCCATACCTTTTGCTGAGGTTCCTCACTGTTACAACGGTGCTCATCTGCTGAATCGTGCGCATGTTATCAGATTGCGGTCTGTCCTGCAAAGCTGTCCGCTCATCACGTCACGGGCGCAGCCGAGGCAAAAAGGGATACTGAAGAAGCGCTTGATCGATACCGGGCAGCAAGCGAGGGTCGCCTGGAAGCGAGCAATCACAGCCCGGCGAGCAGTTCCTTAACCCGCACCGCCAGGTTTTCCAGAGGCACGAGGTCTGTCTCCTGAGCAGTACGGCGTTTCACCTCTACGCTCTGGCTCTGTAGAGTGCGGGGAGACAGGGTCAACCGAAGGGGTATTCCCAGCAGGTCGGCATCGTTGAACTTCACGCCCGGAGAGTCGTCACGGTCATCGAAGAGCACCTCTATGTTCTGTTCCTGAAGTTCCCGGTAGACCTTCTCCGCCGTAGGCAACACGGACGGCTTGTCCAGGTTCAGCGCACAAAGGTGGATCTGGTAAGGCGTTACGGAGGGAGGCCAGATGATCCCTTTGTCATCGTGACTCTGCTCCACTATAGCCGCCAGCAATCTTCCCAGTCCGATGCCGTAGCTGCCCATGAAAATGGGATGCGACCTGCCTTCGCTGTCGAGGTAAGATGCTCCGAACCTCTCGCTGATAAAGGTGCCCAGCTTGAATACATGGCCGACCTCGATGCCGCGGTCTGACGACAACTCGGCTCGACATTTGGGACAGTAATGTCCAGGCTGAGCAACAGCGACGTCGGTAAGGAGGTCGACCTGGAAGTCCCTGGGGTAGCGCACGTTCTTGAGGTGGTATTCCGGCTTGTTGGCGCCGACTATGAAGCTGGAGCCCGAGGCTATGGAATCGTCGCCCAGGAACTTCACTCCCCTGATCCCGACCGGCGAGGCGAAGCCGGCCACGATTCCGGCCTCCGCTACCTCAGCCTCCGTAGCCAGGCGAAGATCTGCGCATTTCAGCGCGTTTCGCAGTTTAGTCTCGTTGACCTCGAGATCACCGCGAATGACGACGAAGACAAACTCACCGTCGGCATAGTAGAACACAGCCTTCAGAGTGTGACTCGCCGGGACGCCGAGGAGATCGGCTACCTGCAGTATGGTCTTCGCCCCCGGAGTGGCTATCTCCTGCACGGGCAAGGGATTATCCGACTGCCCTTCTCTGTTTGCGGGGCTTTGCCCTTGCTCGGCGCTACTCTCGGTCTTGGCAAACTCGGCCTTTTCGGCATTGGCAGCGTAGCCACAAGCGGAGCAGAAGATGACCTCGTCCTCGCCGCCCTCGGTAAGGACCATGAACTCGTCGGATTCCTTGCCCCCTATGGCGCCGCTGTCCGCCTCCACCATTAACACGGGCAGGCCGATGCGCTCATATATGGCGCTGTAAGCCTGTTTCATTCTTCGGTAGCTCTGATCAAGGCCCGCCTCGTCGGCATCAAAGCTGTAGAGGTCCTTCATGATGAACTCGCGGACTCTCAGCAGTCCGCCGCGGGGTCGGGGTTCATCGCGAAGCTTGGTCTGCATCTGATAGAGGAGTAGAGGCAGTTCACGGTAGCTTTGAACATAGCGGTGGACAAGGTCAGCCATTATCTCCTCATGTGTGGGCCCCAGTGCCAGTGTGTGCTCCTTGCGGTCGGTCAAGGTAAACAGCGACTTGCCGAAGGAGACGTGGCGTCCTGACTGCTGCCAGAACTCAAAGGGCTGCAGCACAGGCAACATCACCTCCTGCCCGCCGGCCTTATCCATCTCCTCGCGGACTATGCCTTCGATCTTCCTCAGTACCCTCCAACCCAGGGGCAGATAGGAGTAGATCCCGGCGGCCGTCTGGGCGATCATTCCTGCCCTGAGCAATAGCTGGTGGCTTATGCTCTCTGCATCAGCAGGCGCCTGCCTCAATGTCTTGCCGAAAAGTTTTGAAAGACGCATTTCAACTCCGTCCTCAGTATGGATGATGTATCTGCGCGATCAGTCCAGGCTAAACGGAGGGTACTCGTCCGTAAGCAGCAGATAGTATCCCTGAGCCCTGGTGGACCAGCGGAGGTAGCCACTGACAAAATCGAATGCCCATCTGGGATATCTGCCGGTGAAAAGTATCGCCCACCATGAGATGAACGCAACGACTCCCGCGGCAATGCCCAGGAAGTACAGGCAGATAGCGTGCGGTATAGCCAGGATGTACCTGAAGAAGGTGGTCAGCCTGGAGAGCCTTTCTTTGTATCTGAAACCTACAGTTATGGGATATTCTTCCATTTCTCGTTTCCTCCCTTGTAGTTGTTCTTCTGTACTCAAGCCCGCGGTGGCTCTGCGTCATGCTGCCCGCCGCCGGAGCGCTCAGTCAACCTCTCGGGCCTCCGCCACCAGGGCCTCCAGAAAGTCCCTTTCGTCTACAGTGCGGACGATTTCTCCCTTCTTGAATATGGCACCCTTGCCCTTGCCACAGGCAATACCGACATCGGCGTCTCTGGCCTCGCCGGGGCCGTTGACCACGCAACCCATGATGGCCACTTTGATGGGCTTACTCATGTTGTCCAGCTCCCTGCTGACGGCCTCGGCCAGAGCGATGATATCGACCTCAGCCCGGCCACAGGAAGGACAGCTTACCAGTGTCGGACCGCGCTGGCGAAGCCCCAGGCTCTTCAGGATCTCGTAAGCCACGAAGACCTCCTCGCAGGGATGGGCACTAAGGGATACGCGTATGGTGTCTCCGATGCCCTGATGGAGAAGAATGCCGATGCCTACAGCGCTTCGGACGACTCCGGTGCGGGGAAGCCCGGCCTCAGTGATGCCCAGGTGCAGGGGATAAGGGATCCTGTCGGCGATCATCTGATATGCCTGAACGGTAGTGGGCACGTCGAAAGCTTTGAGCGAGACCTTGATCAAGCCGAAATCCAGGCTCTCCATGAGCTTTATCTGGTCCAAAGCCATGTTGACCATTCGCTCGGCCAGGCCGACCTCAGGGCAAAAACCTGCGGGCAGGCTGCCGGCATTGACTCCTATACGGATGGGCGCCTCCCTCTCTCTGGCGGCGGCCACCACCGTCGCAATCTGCTCCCTGTCGCCCATGTTGCCCGGGTTGAGCCTCAGCGCATCGGCGCCTGACCTCAGGGCAGCCAGGGCCAGTCGGTGGTCGAAATGTATGTCGGCGATCAAAGGCAGGGAGACGCCTCTTCTTATGTGCGCCAGGCTCTCGGCAGCCTCGCTGTCGGGCACTGCTACCCGCACTATCTCACACCCGCAGTCTTCAAGTTGCTTGATCTGGTCTATGGTGACTGCAGCATCTCGTGTATCCGTCTTGGTCATGGACTGCACCGCTACGGGAGCGTGGCCTCCTACTGTGACCTTACCGATTCTCAAGGGTTGAGAGATACGGCGAGTCACAGTCCGAACTCCCCGCCTGTGATCAGACGACGGAGATCACTGAAGGTGACCAGAACGACAAGAGCGATCAGGAAGACGGTGCCTATGGTGTAAGCCAGGCGTAGCGCTCGCGGGGAGAGGCGTTTCCCCCGCCTGCCTCCCTCAATCAGGGCTACCAGCATGCCTCCACCATCCAGAGGTGGAACTGGAACGAGATTGAACATGCCCAGACCCAGGCTGATTATGCCGGCCATGAACAGTATGTAGCTGAAGCCGGACGCGCTCACTATCTCCACGGTTAACTGACCAGCGCCTATGGGCCCTATCAGAGCCAGGTCGGGCGACCTGATCATCAAAGGTATTGCCCTTACAATCATCACAGGCATGGAGACTATGAAGCCCGCCCCTTCATAGACGGCCCTCCACACGGGGAGCCGCTCTTGTCTGATATCTGTCCCGTCGACCCATCGCATCTCAACTCCGGCCACGGTCTCCGAACCGTCGTGAATCAGAGCTATTTCCTCTGTCTGGTCCGTCCCGCCCGCCGGAAGCACGACTATGCTCATCTGTTCACCTGCGGCAAGCGAACGCAGGACACCGGACATGCTCTGCGGGCTGTATACAAGCTGACCGTTGATACTGAGCACAGCGTCGCCGGGTCTGAGTCCCGCCTCATAGGCCGGGGAGCCTTGATCAACCTGACTTACGATGTTCCACCAGAGCAACAGCACGCCGATTATCCTCCGTTGCGCCTCAGGGCTGAACTTCGGCTCCAGCCGGACCTCTTCCTGCTGACCGTTCCTCTGCAGGAGCAGAGTTATCTCCCTTCCTTCTTCCACCGAATCCACTATGCTGTGAACGTCCGACCGCCTGTGAACGGGTTGCCCCTCTATTTCCAGGATTATGTCCCCGGCCTTAATGCCTGCTTCCTCGGCAGGATAGTCCTCTGTAACCTCGTGCACCATGAGGCCGTTGCCGGCAATGACCGAATAGGGCAGCGCGTTGAAGGCGCTGAGGAGGACAAAGGCCAGCAGGATGTTGGCCAACGGACCCGCAACATACACTCCTAGCCTGGTCCATGGTCCTTTGCCGGCCAGGCTGCGCGGTACCGTGGGGTCGTTTTCTCCTGCGGTCCTGACGAAGGCGCCAAAAGGTATGGCGTTCACCGAGTATATCGTCTGACCACGCCTGATGCCGAATAGCCGCGGCGGGATACCTATGCCGAACTCCTCCACCTTCACCTTGGCCCGCCTGGCTGTGATGAAGTGCCCCAACTCGTGGAAGATGATCGCCACGAACAAGGCGAGAACGAATACGACAATCACCAGTGCGACGTTCATCCCTTGTTCCCTGGCTTGAGATCGTTCCGGCGCTCAGTTTGCCGACAACCACCGGGGGCAAGGCCTGCGGCGTAATCTCTGGCCCAGGCGTCGGCGGCCAGCACCTGCTCCAAGGAGGGCCGGTCGATGCTCCGGTGCTGGTCGAGCGTCCTCTCCACGATTTCGCCGATGCCGGTAAAACCTATTCCATGATTGAGAAACATGTCCACGGCTACCTCATCTGCGGCGCAGAGCGCGGCCGGGTAGGTGCCTCCCCGCTCGCCGGCGCCCACCGCCAGCCTGAGGCAGGGAAATCTGTCATGGTCAACGGGCTCGAAGGTAAGAGACTCGATCTTGCTCCAGTCCAGATGCGGCAGTTCAGGATTGGGCCACCTCCGGGGATAAGAGAGGGCATATTGAATGGGCAGCCTCATATCAGGCCAGCTAAGCTGGGCCTTGGAGGAACCATCGGCAAACTCCACAATGGAATGAACAATCGATTGAGGATGCACCAGTATTCCAATACTAGCAAAGGGCAAGGAGAAAAGCCAATGAGCTTCGATGACCTCCAGTCCCTTGTTCATGAGCGTTGCCGAGTCTATGGTGACCTTCCTGCCCATCTTCCATACGGGGTGCTCAAGGGCCTGCTCAGGAGTTATCTCGCTCAATCTCGACTGCGGGTAGCCATAGAAGGGTCCTCCGGAGGCGGTGAGAAACAGCCTTGCTGCCCCGTCTTGTTCACCCTGCAGGCACTGCCAGACAGCACTGTGCTCACTATCAACGGGCAGGATCTGAGCCCCATGAAGGCTGGCTTCGCGCATGATGATCTCGCCCGCCATCACCAGTACCTCCTTGTTGGCCAGCGCGATCGTCTTGCCTGCTTTTGAAGCTGCCAGAGTGGGGCTGAGTCCGGCCTGCCCCGCAGTAGCCACAATAACGAGGTCGACATCGGGATGGCCGGCTATCTCTTCCGGAGACAGGAATTCCCCGCCGCAACGAGCTTCAGGCCTGGCTGCTGCAGAGAACATCCTGGGCCGGAATTCGTTGATCTGTTTATCCAGAAGCTGAACATTCCTGTTGGCCGCCAGGGCTACTACCTGTAGATCGTCGGGCCGGGCACGTATCACCTCCAGAGCCTGCCGCCCTATGGAGCCTGTCGAGCCCAGAACTGCTATTCGTCTCACGCTATCACCCACAGTATATAATAGTAGGCCACCGGCCCCACGAATATGAGGCTGTCGAATCGGTCCAGGATGCCTCCGTGTCCCGGCAGCAGACTGCCTGATTGCTTCACCGCCGTATTGCGCTTGAGCAGGGATTCAACCAGATCACCGAGCTGGGCAAAGACGCCGACTAGAAGTCCGAGCGGTATGATCTGCCAGTATTCAAAACTGAGAGGCGATATGAGGTTAAGAACCGTGGCCATTATCACAGCGGCCAGGACCGCGCTTGCCAGTCCTCCTAATGCGCCCTCCCGGGTCTTGCCCGGGCTTGTGCCGGGGGCCAGTTTGTGCTTACCCCAGGCCCTGCCGATGAAGTAGGCGCCCGTATCGTTGGCGAATGTCGTCAGCATGGCCAGGTAGACCCAGCTTCGGCCGGCCTCGAACGGCTGCAGGCCACGCAAGCTCAGCCAGTAACTGAGCATCCAGCCTACGTATAGCGCACCAGCTATTGCCCATACCCAGTCCTGGAACGCTCGTTCCCTTGCCGGGCTCCGTAACAGCATGAGCAACGAAATGAGCAAGGTGGCAGTGACAATCAGGGGCAGGACATGAGGGCTTCTATCGTGATAATGAGGGGTCAGGACCAGCGCCAGCGCCCAGGCCAGCCCGAGGTACAGGAGAGGCTCCCGCCTGTCAAAGCCAGCCATGCGGCAGAGCTCGTAGGTGCCGGCCAATGCTGCCGCGCTTATCAGAACGGTGAACCAGGGACTACCAAACCAGATGGCGAGAACGACGACGGGCATGCCCACAGCGGCAGTGAGAACCCTGTGCTTGAGCATGACCGTATTTTAGCAGCTTTTGGAGCCACCGGGGCTGACCCGTTCTGCGATGCCCGGGCAGCGACTGCGAGCGTTCGGGAACGCCGCGAGCCAAGACTGATTGCCCGGGAAGGCCCACAGCGACAAGGCTGCTGCACTAAGCACCGGCAGTGGATCTTCCGGGCACGCCCTTGAACACCTCTCTGGCTGCCAGGCCGATGGCAGCAAGAAAGACTATCAGCAGGACTATCGCCAGCACCCAGGGAAAACCCCCGATGGGTTCGGTCAAGGCGGCGGTTGCTCCGTTAACCACGCCCATGCCGATGAAAGTAGCCCACCATGCCCATCTTTGGGCCTTCCTCAGGCCGTAGTGGATGATGGCCACTAACAGGATTCCGGCGCTAAACAGGAGCGTTCCGGTGAGTCTCACAAAGACGGTTGTCAGCGTCGCTAGATCGGGGTTGTCATCGATAGCCTGCATAGCGCTTTCACCCAGGAAGTCCACATGGTAGGGCATCAGGGCGCCTCTGGCGACATAGACAGCGCCTAAGACAACGGCGAACAGCGCCACAATGATAAGGATTGTCGAAGTCAATCTGAGCATAGGGGACCTCCTTCTAACACGTATTCGGAGTAGACCTCAGTTCTCTGCCAGGAATCGAGGCACGGTGCGATTTCGCTGTTGTGTTGAGGACGGACATTCGTCCGGCGGCTTGGTTGTATGTCGGCGGGCCGGCGCGGGTCACCTGGCGGCCGGCGCGGAGGCGAACTATATCTCCTGTATCTCCCTTTCCTTGCTGTTGCCCAGTTCATCCACCCTCTCCACCGAGGCCTCTGTAAGCTGGTCGATCTTTTTAGCATTGTGCTTGAGTTCGTCCTCAGATATCTCCTTGTTCCTCTCCATCTCTCTCAGCTTGTCAATGCCGTCTCTTCTGATATTGCGTATGGCGATCCGCCGTTCCTCCACCTTTCTAGATACCACCTTGACCAGCTCCTTGCGTCGTTCCTCGCTCAGGGGCGGGATGACGACACGGATGATATTGCCATCGTTAGAGGGGTTAAGGCCGATGTCGGCTGTCAGTATTGCCCTCTCAATGTCACGTAGCGATGTACGGTCCCAGGGCTGGATTACGATCAGATTGGCCTCGGGTATGGACATAGTTGCCAGTTGATGGAGGGGTATGGAAGTGCCTTGATAATCGACGATGATGTTGTCCAGCAGGGCTGGGGTGGCGCGTCCGGCCCGTATACCGGCCAGCTCCTTGGCCAGCCCCTCCACGGCCTTCTGCATCCTGGAGTTCAGTTCCGTGAGTAGTTCAGCCACCATGGCTCAGTGATCAACACCAAGCTCGAACCTGGCAAATCTGCGTACTCTTATGTTCTCGCCTACTTTGGCGACCACTTCGGAGATAACCTCCTGCACCGTCTTACCGGGGTCCTTGATGAAAGGCTGATTGAGAAGACAGGCTACCTGCGGGTCTACCTGCGTTTCGGGGGGTATATCCTGGTCGCTGACGAACCTCGGAGATGCCGCAGCTACCTGCATGGCCAGGTTGTGAGCCAGCTCTTCGAATTCATCGGTGTGGGCGGCAAAATCGGTCTCACAGTTCAGCTCTACCAGCGCTCCGATGCGCTTAGTGTGATGAATGTAGGCTTTGATCAGGCCTTCGCCGGCCGCCATGTTCTTCTTCGTCTCGGCAATCGCCAGCCCGCGCTGTCTCAGCAACTCGACTGCCTTCTCCATGTCGCAGCTTACCTCTAATAGGGCCCTATTGCAGTCCAGAACGCCTGCATTGGTTCTGATTCGTAACTCCTTCACTGCTTCAACCGGGATCTTCATGTAGATGCAATCTCTCCTTCCAGTTTGTCTGGCTCCTCCGGCTCGAAAGTATAGGAACCCAGTATCTCCACGGCGTCCTCGCGTCCTTCTTCGACGACTGACTTGGCGGCTGCCGCCTCTCCGGAGAATGCTTCGGCTCTGCCTTCTATGACGGCATCCGCTATCTTGCTGCAGATCAGCCTAATCGTCTTCACTGCGTCGTCATTAGCGGGAATGGGATAGTCGATGCCGTCAGGATTGCAGTTAGTATCCACGATGGAGATCACCGGTATGCCCAGCCTCTTCGCTTCAGTGAGGGCAATCTTATCCTTAATCGGGTCAGCGATGAAGAGTGCCTTGGGCAGAGTGGTCATCTCCTTGAATCCTCCCATCTGAGTGTTCAGATGTGTGATCTCCTTTTCTATCTTCACCCGTTCCTTCTTGGGCAGGGAGTCAAGCTCACCTTTATCTCTGCTGTTCTCCAGGCGGACAAGGTGGTCGATCCGGGCCTGTATTATGGCGAAGTTGGTCAGCATACCGCCCAGCCATCTCTGGTTGACGTAGCTCATGCCGCACCTGGTGGCCTCCTCTTCTATGGTCTGCTGAGCCTGTTTCTTGGTGCCGACAAAGAGAATGCTCTGCCCTCGAGCTGCCAGATCCTGCACGTAAGCGCGGGCCTTCTCCATCATGACAACCGTCTGCTCCAGATCGATGATGTGTATGCCGTTGCGCTCGGTGAAAATGTACTTCTTTGACTTGGGGTGCCAGTAGCTGGTGTGGTGGCCGAAGTGCGCACCTGCCTCCAGCAGCTGCTTTAACAAAGCATTATCTATCATTCATCACCTACAATATCACTCCGATCTCGACGGGCAAAACTGGTATAATGTAGCATACTTGATCTGGGCAGTGCAACAGGCTTCAACTGACCTCTGGTTGACAGGCGATCCGCCTTTATCTATACTATTGGGCTTAATTCGTCGCTGTGAGTCGCCCGAGTGGCGCAATGGTAGCGCAACCGACTTGTAATCGGTAGGTTGGTGGGTTCGAATCCCCTCTCGGGCTAGGTTTTCGGAATATTTTGTGATAATATTGTACCGAGGAGGGGTGCCGGAGTGGTTAATCGGAGCAGACTGTAAATCTGCCGCCCTTATGGGCTGCGTAGGTTCGAATCCTACCCCCTCCAGTACGAGGGACAGCAGGCCCACATAGCTCAGTAGGTAGAGCACGTTCTTGGTAAGAACGGGGTCACCAGTTCGAATCTGGTTGTGGGCTTTGAGATATAAGGAGGTTAAGAGATGGCCAAAAAGACGTTTGAGCGCAGCAAGGAACATATCAACGTGGGCACCATTGGACACGTTGATCATGGGAAGACAACACTGACCGCGGCTATCACCCAGGTATTGTCCAGACAGGGCCTCACAGAGTTTCGAACTTTTGATTCGATCGACAATGCGCCTGAGGAAAAGGCACGCGGGTTGACGATTGCCATTTCGCATATCGAGTATGAGACTGAGAAGCGGCACTATTGTCATGTCGACTGCCCCGGGCACGCTGACTACATCAAGAACATGATAACCGGAGCTGCTCAGATGGATGGAGCCATTCTGGTGGTTGCTGCCGATGACGGCCCCATGCCGCAGACCAGGGAGCACATCCTGCTGGCCCGGCAGGTGGAAGTGCCCCGCATAATCGTGGCTCTCAATAAGGTGGATTTGGTGGATGATCCGGAACTGCTGGACCTGGTGGAGATGGAGGTCAGGGACCTGCTTACGAGGTATGAGTTTCCGGGTGAGGAGCTTCCCGTCGTTAGGGTGAGCGCTTTCAAGGCGCTGGAGTGTGGTTGTGGCAAGAGGGACTGTGAATGGTGTGGAAAGATAATGAACCTGATGGATGCGGTAGATGCGTATATACCCCTGCCTCAGAGAGAAAAGGACAAGCCTTTCTTGATGCCGATCGAAGATGTGTTCAGCATCAAGGGGCGCGGGACTGTGCCAACGGGCCGGGTGGAACGAGGGGTTATCAGGGCCGGAGATGAGGTAGAGATAGTAGGGCTGAAGGAGACAAGGAAGGTGGTGGCGGTCAGCCTTGAGATGTTCCATAAGACGATGCAGGAGGCAGAAGCCGGCGATGCCGTGGGCGTTCTACTGCGGGGCATCGATCGTGATGAGATAGAGCGAGGACAGGTGCTGGCCAAACCAGGCACGGTCAAACCCCATACGGAGGCTGACGTCGAAGTGTATATTCTGACCAAGGAGGAAGGCGGCAGACACACTCCCTTCTTCAATGGATATAAGCCGCAGTTCTATATCAGGACTCTGGACGTTACGGGCGAGATAAGCCTTCCTGAGGGTGTGGAGATGGCTATGCCCGGCGACAGCCTGAACCATATGAAGATCAAGACGGTCTACCCGGTGGCCATGGAAGAGGGATTGCGCTTTGCCATCAGGGAGGGAGGAAGGACGGTCGGTGCGGGCGTGATCACCAAGGTTATCGCATAGACATTCCGGGTGATATCTTCCGACCTGTAGGTAGAAGTGGCTAAGAAGAAGGGCGATTTACGTGTGATTATCCATCTGGCTTGCGGCCAATGCCAGCGGAGAACATATACCAGCACGAAGAACAAGAAGAATGATCCGCAGCGGCTGGAGTTGAGCAAGTATTGTCCTCACTGCCGTAGCTATGTGGTTCATCGCGAAACGAAGTAACTCATGACTAGTCATATCAGGAAGGCGTCAGATGCCAGATCTGCCCCAGCCAAGAAGTCAAGGTTCAGCTTCTTCGCCGAGGTAGTGCCTGAGCTGCGCAAGGCGCACTGGCCAAGTAGACAGGAAGCTTTGAGGCTCAGTGTGCTGGTCTTAATCGTGTGTGCCACTGTGGGAGCTATACTGGGTGCTTTAGACTATGGGTTCTTCCGGCTGTTTGCCGATCTGCTTCTAGGTGGTTAGCAGCCAATGGTGAATGGAGAATGGTACTTGCTGTACGTCTCCTCGGGTCATGAGGAGCAGGCCAGGAGGAATCTGGAACAGCGTATCAAGTACATGGATGTGGGTGACAAGATATTTGATGTGGTTATTCCCACTACCAAAGAGATTGAGATCAAGGCAGGAAAGCGGCATACGACCACCAAGAAGGCTTTCCCGGGCTATATCATGGTCAATATGACCCTGGATGAGTATAGCTGGGACATAGTACGCAATACCCCCGGTGTGGCGGGCTTTGTGAGTGCCGGGACCATACCTGTGCCTCTGCCCAAGGAAGAGGCGACCGCCATCCTGCAACGTATGGAGGCCGCTCCTACCGAGGTGACGATGACCTTTGCGGAGGGAGATAGTGTGCGTGTGACCAGCGGGCCGTTCATCGATTTCATCGGCAAGGTGGAGCAGGTCAACCCGAACAAGGGCAAGGCAACGGTGCTGCTCTCGCTGTTCGGCCGGGAAACCCCCGTGGAATTGGACCTGCTGGGGATTGAGAAGATATGACCTGTGGGACCACTGGGATAGCGAAAGAGAGTATCAGTAATGGCAAAGAAGGTTAAAGCGATAATTAAGCTGCAGATACCGGCAGGCAAGGCTACTCCGGCGCCTCCAGTGGGACCTGCTCTGGGTCAGCACGGCATCAACATAATGGCTTTCTGTAAGGAGTACAATGAGCGAACTGCCTCTCAGGACGGGTTTATCGTTCCTGCTGAGATAACCGTGTTTGAGGACCGTTCCTTTACCTTTGTGACCAAGATGCCTCCGGTCTCCGACCTGTTGCGGCGTGCTCTGGGAGTGGAGAAGGGCAGCGGTTATCCAGGGACCGAGAAGGCGGGTAGGATCAGCAGGGACGCGGTGTATGAGATTGCGCGGACCAAGATGAAGGACCTCAATACCAGTGATATAGATAAGGCAGTGAGCATTGTCGCCGGCACGGCCCGGAGTATGGGGGTTGAGGTTGAACAGGGCTAGTTGCATGGAAGCTGACAGAGATAACTGAGGGTACAAGCAAGTGGGAAAACACGGGAAGAAATACCAGGAAGCCAGCAAGGTCGTAGATAAGGCAAAGGCCTATTCTCCTGACGAGGCAATCGAGTTGGCCAAGCAGGCGTCCTACGCCAAATTCGATGAGACGGTTGAACTGCACTTGAAGATGGGGGTCAATCCCCGCAGTGCTGATCAGCAGGTGCGTGGTGTGGTCCTGCTGCCCAACGGACTGGGCAAGAAGACACGGGTGCTCGTTTTCACCCAGGGTGAAGGAATAAAGCTGGCGGAAGAGGCGGGAGCCGACTATGCCGGGGCGGACGAGCTTATCAAGCAGATCGAAGACGGCTGGCTTGAGTTTGATGTATCTATCGCTACCCCTGATATGATGCCCAAAGTGGCTAAGCTAGGCCGTATTCTGGGACGGCGGGGTTTGATGCCCAATCCCAAGTCCGGCACCGTGGTGCCTGCCCAGGACCTGTCCCGGGTTATTAGTGAAGCCCGCAAGGGCAGGTCTGAGTTTCGGCTGGACAGAACCGCCATCATACATCTGCCCATCGGTAAGATCAGCTTTGACAAGGATAAGCTTCTGGAGAATCTTGCGGCGGCCGTCGACGCTATTGTCAAGGCAAAGCCCAGTGGGGCCAAAGGGCAGTACATCAGAACGGCATTCTTGGCCACCAGTATGGGGCCGGGATTCAGACTGGATATCTCCTCCGTACTCGCGGTATCCAGTTCTCTCAGCAGATAGCCTGTCCGCAGACTGCGACATCCACATACGCGAAGGCCCATCAGCTTTGCCTGCTCCCTGTGCAACGAGCGATGCGTCATCGGCGGATGCACGCCATGGTCTGCTGGTTGCGCTGGTCGGCTGCGTCGTCTTGAAACCAGTGCAACAGACACTGGACGCGGTCAGTAGGTGAACGATGAAGGCTCTGGTGGTCTATGTCTCCGTACACCACGGCAATACCGAGAAGGTCGCCAGGGCAATGGCAGATGCCCTTGATGCCTGCCTACTGCCGGTCGAGCAGGCGGATGCAGGTGTGCTTGAGGAGTATGACCTGATCGGTTTTGGTTCAGGCATCTATTTCGGCAGGCATCACAGGAGTCTGCTGAATCTAGTCGATGGACTTCCTGTGCTGAGAAACAAGAAGGCCTTCGTTTTCTCGTCTAGCGGATTGAGGAAGGTCCGATTCGTCCATGACTTTCACAGGCCACTGAAGGAGAAGCTGCGACGGAAAGGACTCACGGTCATAGGAGAGTTCTCCTGCAGGGGACTCGATACATTCGGGGCAACCAGGATCGTCGGTGGGATAAACAGGGGCAGACCTGACGAAGAAGACCTGAGGCGATCGCAGGATTTCGCCGGGAATCTGGCTACGTCATAATGGGCGAGTTATCATGGGTGCCTCCTTAACTCCGTGTGGTGGACGCTTCGGCATGTCTCCGTGACGAGTATCCGACGATTTGAGGCACCGGGCCCGTGTCTCATCATGTCAGCCAGGGAAGCATCGGCGGCAGCCCATATCTCAGAGAGACGAAGGCCCCGGTCTAGGTGTATGTGGTCTCAGTCTATCCTCTTGAACAGCTTGCCCTTGGTTCCACAGACAGGACAGGTGTCGGGAGGTTCCTGCTCCGAGGTGAAACCGCAGACGGGGCATACGTAGAAAGGGCAGTTGTCCTGCGAACTCCCCAGGTTATCGAGGAGTTTCTGATAAAGCCTGGCGTGTACCTTCTCCACCTCGTTGGCATAGTGAAATGACCTTTCCGCCTCTGTGTGCCCTTCAGCCTTGGCGGCCTCCAGCATTTCCGGGTACATCGACTTGAACTCATGGGTCTCACCGGCTATGGCCTCCGCCAGGTTCTCGCCGGTAGTCTTAACACCCTTGAGCGCCTTAAGATGGTTGTGGGCGTGAATAGTCTCAGCCTCGGCGGCAGCCCTGAATAACCTGGCTACCTGCGGGTAACCTTCTTTATCGGCAGCGGCCGCAAACGCCAGATATCTGCGATTTGCCTGGGATTCTCCGGCAAAGGCCTCTCTCAGGTGCTCTTCGGTTCTTGACATCGGTGGTCTGTCTCCTCTCTGCTCCGATCGCTCTCGTGTTGTGGATGCAGGTATTATACTATCAACGGGAGATTGCCACCAGTCCAGAGGGTCGAGGCGGCACGGCGAACCCCTGGCATATCGGCTAACATCGTCACCTTTCCGGCGGCAGTGGGGTGTACTCAGCGAACAGGCCGGTTGATGTTGATTGACGAGTGCGACGTCCCCGCACCGCCGTTCTTGATCCGCAGGCAGAAAGGACTCGTTTGGGCCGCACATTGATGAGGATCTTGCGTTATAATGACGGAGATCGGGAGGACCATGGGAAAGGCGAGAATCAGCCGGGGTGAGCTTTCTGCCCAATCAAACAATACACCTATAAAGTTGCGGCGCCTCGATACTTCTGATGCGAGTTACCGCGCACGGTATGCCGCAGAGTGTGACGGAATCTCAGACGAGTCGAAGGTGGCTCGAATAGAGCGGAGGATGCGAGACTGGATCAAGGGGCCCTGCCACGTTGGCATTGTAGCGCTTGCCGGCGAGCGTCGAGTCGGTCACGTAGACGGTGAGATTCGGGGCACACGCCTCGTAATTGAGGACATCTATGTGGAGAACGCGTACCGTTCCCGAGGCATCGGGGGCCGCCTGCTCGAGGCCATCAGTGCTGAGGCAAGGGGGCGAGGAGCAACTGTGGTCGAGTTCGACACTGAGTCCGACAATCTTGCCATGCAGAGGGTAGGCAGGCGCATGGGGTTCACGTTGACCCGTCTCTACTACGAAAGGCAGTTGATAGACCAGGCTTGAGGCGCCGCACATCTGCAGACGCAGGACCTCGGAGGTCGTGGCATGAATCTGCAGGGGGGTTCTCCGGAATGCTCGGACATATGCGGAAGCGCATGATGAAGAGTCTACCTTGCACAGGAGGTGAATATGAAAGTAGCCAGAGTAGATGAGATGAAGGACCTGGACAGGCGTGCTACGGCTGAGTTTGGGATTTCTGAGGAACTCCTGATGGAGAACGCCGGACAGGCGGTGTACTTCGTCATGTTGCAGGAATTCGGCATACAGAACAACAGATTCGTGATCCTCTGCGGCGGTGGCAACAACGGCGGAGACGGGTTGGTCGTGGCCAGGAAGATTCACTCGAGTGGCGGGGAGGTGACAGTCTTACTTCTGGATGATGAGAGCAAGTTCAGGGGGGCGGCCAAGCAGAACTTCGAAATCGTATCCAGGATGCCGGTGGCGATCTCCAGGGTTGATTCGGTTGACTCCATAAGGTCGCTGATTATTCATTCTGACGCTATCGTGGATGCCATATTCGGCACAGGCCTTGTCCGGGAGGTCGGCGGGCTGTACAAGGACGTGATCCAGTTGATCAACGACAGCCAGAGGATGGTGTTCAGCGTTGACATTCCTTCGGGCATAAACGGCGATACCGGCCAGGTGATGGGGGCGGCTGTACAGGCGGACTACACCGTGGCATTTGGCCTCCCGAAGCTTGGGAATATGCTTTATCCCGGGTATGTGCACTGCGGCAAGCTATACGTCTCGCATATATCTTTCCCACCTGCGCTCCATGACTGCGACTCCATGAAGGTGACGATAAACCATCCGGTGCAGTTACCAGAAAGAGCTAGAGATGCCCATAAGGGCAGCTGTGGAAAGGCCATTTTCATTGCCGGGTCTCCGAGCTATCTGGGCGCGCCGTACCTTTCCGCTCTGTCTTTTCTCAGGGCAGGAGGCGGGCTATCCTACCTGGCAGCACCCAGGTCCGTCTCACCATTTCTGACAGGTGGAGGATGTGAGGTCGTGTTTCTGCCGCAGAAGGGGACGGCTTCAGGAAGCATGGCCCTCGACAACAAGGATGGGCTTGTGGAGCTTTCTCAAATGGCCGACATTGTTGTGCTGGGCCCCGGTCTTTCTCTAGAGGGTGAGACGCAGGAACTTATACGGCGGCTGGCCCGCGAAATCGACAAGCCTCTGCTCGTAGACGGCGATGGCATCACTGCCGTCGCTCAAGACCTGGAGACGATAAAGAGGAGGCAAGCCCCCACGACACTTACTCCGCATCCGGGCGAGATGTCCCGAATAGCCAGGGCGGAGATGAGCGAAGTGAACAGTAATAAGATCAGCATTCTGCAGCGCATGGCACGGGAACTCAATGCGATGGTTGTCCTGAAAGGCCCCCATTCGCTAATCGGATATCCCGACGAGACCGTCTACATCAATATGAGCGGCAACCCCGGCATGGCCACCGCCGGGAGCGGCGATGTCCTGACGGGAACCATTGCTGCCATGTACGGTCTGGGCCTGACACTTCAGGGTGCCGTGAGGATGGGCGTGTTCGTCCACGGGTTGTCCGGTGACCTTGCCGCTGTGGATAAGGGCGAGGACGGGATGACTGCCCGGGACATACTGGACTACCTGCCCGAAGCTATGAAGCTCTGTCGGGATGACTTTGCCGGGATCTCGGAAAACCTGTATGGCAGCGTTCTTGTGATATAGGGTTGGTGCCGCAGGGTCTCGCTGGCCGGGATGTGGTCCAAGGCCAGGACCATTCTGCAGACGGGAGGAGCGGTTGATCTGCTCAGCGAGGCAGGTTCTGTACCTGCATTCGCATGTCAACGTTCGGCGCATATGGCAAGGAAGACGGAAGCATGAAGGCGATGGTGCTCAGGCGAATATCCTCAGTCGAAGACAAACCCCTGGAGT
>JACUUR010000082.1 GCA_014859205.1 Dehalococcoidia bacterium
GTGGTTGGGTCTGCGAGACCATGTTACGCCTGGGCACTGAGCGGGGCCTGCGCTTCAGCGGTATTATAAGCATAGGCAACCAGAGCGATCTCAGCGTCGAGGACTTCCTGGAGTACTTCGGGGCCGATGCTGAAACCGACATCATCGCTTTCTATATTGAGGGCCTCAGGCAAGCCGGCCGGTTCTTCAAGCTTGCGGAGCAGCTATCTCCCCGAAAGCCTATCATCGTGCTGAAGGGCGGCAGTTCCGAGTTCGGAGCCAGGGCGGCCGCCTCACATACCGGCTCCATAGCCGGTAACTACGCTCTCTTCGAGGCAGTCAGCCGGCAGAAGGGCATCATCACCGTCCAGAGCATGGAGGACCTCATCGACATGGCGGTGGCCTTCAGTTGTCCCTGCCTGCCGGATGGCAATGAGGTCGGGTTGCTCATAGAGGCGGGCGGTGGCGCTGTGGCCGCCTCGGATGCCTGCGCCAGAGCCGGACTCAAGGTGTCACCTCTACCTCAAGATGCTCAGGAGAAGCTCCGTGAGTTTCTCAAGGACAGGATACCGCCATCTCCCAGCCTGGCAAATCCCGTGGATCTGGTGTGGACTCCCTTCGACGAGACGGCCCACATCTATGCCACCTGTCTTGAGATCATGGCCGGGGCGGTGGACTCGTGCCTGCTGATGTGCTATGCGCCCATCAACGACCACCGGCTGCTGTCAAGCCTCCAGAGCATCCGCGATGGTATGAACAAACCGATAGTTGTGGTTCCCGGCAACCTAGTTGACCAGAGGGCAGCCATGACCGAGGCCACCGGGCTGGGCATTCCTGCCTTCGCCATGCCCGACGATGCCATGAAGGCTCTGGCAGCCCTGACCCGCCGGGCCGAGTACCTGAAGAGCCTCTCCGACCAATAACGTCCCGGCCCTGACTGCCGGCGCTCTGCAGCACGCCCTTTAATGCACTCTCACGTAAGGCTCCAGGACCTCAGGGACCAGCACTGTGCCGTCGGCCTGCTGGTAGTTCTCCAGCACGGAGATCAGGACCCGCGGCAGCGCCAGTCCCGAGCCATTGAGGGTATGAACAAGCCGTGGCTTAGCACCCGGCCCGGGGCGATAACGGATATTCGCCCGCCGGGCCTGAAAATTGCCGCAATTGCTGCAGGAACTGACCTCGAGCCATTCGGCACAGCCCGGAGCCCACATTTCGATATCATATGTCTTGCAGGCGGCAAAGCCCAGGTCGCCGGTACATAGCTGGACCACACGGTGAGGTATCTCCAACTTCCGGCATATGTCCTCGGCGTCGGCCACCAGTTTCCCCAGTTCTTCGTCCGAGCTCTCCGGAACGGTGAACTTGTACAACTCCACCTTGTCGAATTGATGTCCCCGCTTTATGCCCCTCGTGTCGGCGCCGGCGGACATCTTCTCTCGACGGAAGCAGGGAGTATAGGCTACATAGCGAAGAGGCAGGTCATCCACACTCAGTATTTCATCACGGTGCAGATTGGTTAACGGCACCTCGGCCGTGGGTACGAACCAGAAGTCATCCTCCTCATCGTGATACAGATTATCGGCGAACTTGGGCAGATGTCCGGAGCCCTCCATACATTCCCGCTTCACCATGGAAGGAAGGTAGACTTCCGTATACCCGTGCTCTCCCAAATGCACATCGAGCATGAACGAGATAAGCGCCCGTTGAAGACGTGCACCTAACCCCTTGAGGACATAGAACCTGGTGCCCGACAGCTTCACGCCCTGCTGGAAATCGATAATGCCCAGTCTTTCACCCAACTCCCAGTGAGGCAGGGGCTCGAAGGGCAGGTCCTTCGGCTGGCCCCAGCTACGTACCACCACATTGTCAGCCTCGCTTGTCCCTGAAGGCACGTCGGAGTGAGGCAGGTTGGGCAGATCGAGCAACAGGGAGTCCAGCCTGGCTTTGGCAACCCTGGTCTGCTCCTGCAGTGAAGAGATCAGTTCACCCATCTGCCGCATCTGGGCAATGAGTTGAGGCGGTTTGTCCTTGCTCAGACCCAGCTGCCTGCTTGCCTCATTATGCTGGGCACGGAGTTCCTCGGTCTGCCGCAGCAGGCTGCGATAGTGCTCATCTAGCTCAACGATCTCGTCCAGGCCGAAGACATCGCCTCTTCTGGCAAGGGCCTGGCGAACAAAGTCGAGGTTCTCACGGATAAGCTTGATGTCCAGCATGTCTCTTCGTCAAGATGATATCAAAGATCAAGATTCAGACGTCAGAATCGCAGACCAAAATGCAGAAATGTGCGCTTGCTTAAGGTCCATCCTTGGTTCTTGTTTTGTATCTTCGCGTTTTTCGTCTCGCTCTCTGCCGTAGCATTGCCCTGCCCTACACATCTTCACTCTTTCGTCTTCAACTGGGGAAAGAGCACTACCTCGCGGATAGACTGCTGGTTCGTCAGCAGCATCACCATGCGGTCGATACCCATCCCCAGGCCGCCTGTGGGCGGCATTCCATACTCCAGGGCCTCCAGGAAGTCCTCGTCGGCGATCTCCGCTTCCTCATCGACAGTTCGCTCCTGCTGCTGACGCAGGAATCTGCCCCGCTGCTCCAAAGGGTCGTTCAGTTCTGTGAAGGCATTGGCGACCTCCATACCGGCCACAAAGCCCTCGAATCTCTCCACGAACCGGTCATCGCCCTGTCTGCGCTTGGCCAGAGGTGACATGTCCACAGGATAGTCCAGAAGAAAGGTAGGCTGCATTATGCCGGGCTCAACAGAAGTGGAGAGCAACTCGTCTATCAGCCTGCCCCGTCCCTTGTCCGGCTCGACCTCCATGCCCATCTCCAGCATCCGAGCCCTCAGCGAATCCGCATCCGGATAGTCTTCGAAGTCGATGCCGCAGTGAGTTCTCACGGCCTCACGCAGCTGCACCCTCTGCCAGGGGCGGGCGAGGTCGATGGTTGCGCCGTCACGGGTCAGTTGGGTAGTGCCGAGCACCTCGCGTGCGACATGCGCGAACATGTCCTCCACCAGTCTCATCATGTCATGGTAATCGCTGTAAGCCTGATAACACTCCAGCAAAGTGAACTCCGGGTTATGCCTCACAGAGATGCCTTCATTGCGAAATACACGCCCCATCTCGTAGACCCTATCAAATCCCCCCACCACCAGCCTCTTGAGATGGAGTTCAAGCGCGATCCGCAGATAGAGGTCCTGGTCCAGGGCATGATGATGAGTGACGAAAGGACGGGCCAGTGCTCCGCCGGCTTCGGGCTGAAGCACAGGGGTTTCCACCTCCACGAATCCCCGCTCGTTCAAAAACCCCCTTATGGCAGTAATGGCCCTGCTGCGCAGCACAAAGGTGTTCTTGCTCCCTTCATTGGCAATCAGGTCGAGATATCTCTGACGGTAACGCTTCTCTACGTCGGCCAGCCCGTGCCACTTCTCCGGCAGAGGACGAAGTGACTTGCAGAGCATGACGAAATCGGATACCTCCAGAGTAACCTCTCCGGACTTTGTCCGGAATAGCTTCCCCTCTGCCCCTATGAAGTCGCCGATGTCGATATCCTGAAGCAGTTCGTATCTTTCCCCACCCAGCAAATCGTGCCGCAGGGAGAGCTGTATCTTCCCCGAGTGGTCCCTGATGTCGAGGAAGGACATACGGCCCATGGAGCGCCTGGAGATGATGCGTCCGGCCAGCGACATTCGGGGAGAGTTCCCGCCCTGCTGCTCAAAGGCAGCTACCGCCTCCTGAACGACATGGCTGGGATGGTAGGAACGCGGATAAGGGTCTATGCCACGGGCACGGATCCTCTCCAGGCTAGCCAGCCGTTGTTCGGTGAGACGCTCCAGTCGTGAGGTCATCGCGCTTTCTCACTCCACTGCCAGGATCTCCCTGGCTTGCTCGGCCAGACTCTCTGGCACCATTACCTTCGCCTCGCCCAGCCCGTCAACCGTGATGCCGTACACCAGGCCGGCGCTCTCGTAGCTCAGGAGAGCCGGTATGCCTTCGCTCTCCAGTCGCCCCTTGATGATGTGCGCCGCCGGATAGGTAGTAGTGTAGACGGTAACGAGTTGTTCCTCTGTCGACATAGCTCCTTCGTGTGCGCATTTTAGCAGAAGTCCCCGAATATTGATAAAAGGCCTGACATTGTATAAAATTCGCGCTGTTGCCTCAGCCGGTCGATCGCAATTCTGAAATCCAAAGGAGGGAAGGTGATTTGAATGCGCTTGGAAGACATCTGTTACTAGAACTCAAAATATGCAACGAGGAGGTGCTGAATGACCTAGACCTGATAAGACGCTGCCTGAACGAAGCCGCTGTACAGAGCGGCGCCACCGTAGTAGGCGAGTCCTTCTACCACTTCTCCCCTCAGGGAGTAAGCGGAGTGGTCAACATCGCCGAGTCTCATATCTCCATTCATACCTGGCCAGAATTCAAGTATGCTGCCGTAGACGTCTTCACCTGTGGAGATGATGTAGACCCTGAGAAAGCCGCCAGGCTGATCACAGAGAAGCTGGGCGCCCAGAGCCACTCCTTGATCGAGCTCCGGAGGGGAATAATGGAGGACAGCCAGGTCGGGTGCACAACATGAAAGACAGCGACCCCGATAATAAGCAGACCTGGTTTCACGATTACATCACCCCTGATCTTACTGTGCTGCACAGCGTCAGGGAGAGGATATACTCGGGACGAACCAAGTTTCAATCTGTAGACATAGTCAGAACCGGTAGCTTCGGCCTTTGTCTGGTGCTCGACGGCAAGATTCAATCCAGCGAGGCCGACGAGTTCGTATACCATGAGGCTCTGGTCCACCCGGCCATGCTCGCGCACCCACAGCCGGAGAGCGTGTTTATCGCCGGGGGAGGAGAGGGCGCTACCTTAAGGGAAGTGCTGGCGCACAAGACGGTGAAGAGGGCGGTCATGGTGGATATCGATGAAGAGGTGGTAGGCCTTTGTCGCCGCCTCTTGCCTGCCTGGCACCAGAACGCATTCGATGACACCAGAGCGGAGCTTCATTTCGTCGACGCTAGAAAGTACCTGGAGGAGAGCAGAGACGAGTTCGATGTCATCATCATAGACCTTGCCGACCCGCTGGAGGAAGGCCCGGCACGCTTGTTGTACACCCGGGAGTTCTACCAGACAGTTGCGCAGAAACTGGGACCCGGCGGCATCATGTCGGTGCAGTCCGAGTCGTCTGAATGGACGAACCTTGATAACTTCGCCGCCATTGTCAACACCCTGAGAAACGTCTTTCCCATAGCCCAGCCCTACCAGGTGCATGTTCCTTCTTTCCTGGGACTATGGGGTTTCGTCTCGGCCTCTCAGACCCTTGCCCCATCGGAGCTCAGCCCCGAGGAAGTCGACGCCAGGATCTCCACCAGAATCACAAAGCAACTCAAGTCCTACGACGGCCTTACCCATCAGGCAATGTTCACCATCCCGAAGCACATACGCCAGCAACTGGCCTCCACCACCAGAGTCATCACCGACCAAGAACCTATCTCTGCCTACTGAGCCCGCCGCACGGATCATCGCTCAACGTTTCTAACACCTTACTGCACTCCTGCTCCACAGACGCCTGAAGAAGCCACCGGTCAGCGGAAAGCCATTCCAGTGGCTTCACCTCATGTAATTCTGAGGGAGTCCCGACGAAATCGGGACGAGCGAAGAGCCTCAGGGCAGCGTGTCTGGCCGGGCACTAGACAGCTGATTCGTCAGCTACGAGTAACACTCAGTCTGCGATCAGCGATACGTGTAACGGAAGCAGGAATATAGACAGGCCGAACAAGAATACCCTGGTCGAGGCAGTTAGTCCTCGGGAAGCTTCCCGGCTTCGTCGGCCGGAGTCTCCACCCCTTTCTCATCCTCTTCCGCCTTGGCCAGATACAGATGGCTCGTGTCGGGTTTCACCCGCGGCATTATCCTGCCGCCGCAGTGAGGACAGTTCATCTCAACTGCCTGCCTCATGGTGAAGAAGACGCTGACAACTCCCACGACAATCAGTGCCACTCCTACACCGGTCACCACCCACCAGATCGCCTCCCCGAAATCAGGCCTTCTCAGGAAGAAGCCAAGAACCATGAGTGCAGCACCCAGCACCATCCACACCACCGCCGTCAGAATGTCGTAGCCCCTGTAAGTCATTGCCGTACCTCCTGTTCCAGACCGCCAAAGAGTAGCATTCATCGCCTCCATTGTCTACCCCCTTCGGCTTCTGCAAAGGGTCAGCGAAGCCACGTGGGGCTACCGGGGCAGT
>JACUUR010000083.1 GCA_014859205.1 Dehalococcoidia bacterium
TCGTGCTGGATGATGAGGTTCATGATCTCGTTGCTGCCGGTCCAGATCATGATCAGTCTGGCTTCCCTGAGTGCCCGTTCCACCGGATAGACATGGGTGTAGCCGATGCCGCCCAGGATCTGCATGGCGTCATTCACCACCTCCCAGAACGTCTGGGTGGAAAGCTTCTTCACCTCCGAGACCAGCCTTCTCTGATAGCCTGCCGTGCCTACTCCATCGTCGATGGTCTTGGCCACGGCGTAGGCCAGGGCGCTGGCGGCATCGAGCTTGGTGATGCAGTCGGCTATCTTGAAGTTCACTCCTTCGAAGCTCCTGATGGTCAAGCCGAAGGCCTTCCGTTTGTGTGCATACCTGGCCGCCAGTTCCAGTATGGCCCTTGAGCCGCCCACTCCACCGGAGAGCAGCCTTTCCGGCACCATCAGCTTGTAGAATATCTTGGCGCCTTCGTTTTCCTTGCCCAGCAGGTTCTCCGCCGGCACCGGCACATCGCGGAACACCAGCCTGCCCGTGCCGGTGCCCCGACAGCCCATCAGGCCGTAGACATGCTTGACCTCCACGCCCATATCGCGCTCAACGATGAAGGCGCTCAACGAATCGCGCCCGGCTCCCGGGTTGGTAACGGCGAATACAAGGAAGAAGTCGGCGCCCTCAGAGCCGACCACAAAGCGCTTCTGTCCCGTAAGGTAGTAGTAGTCTCCCTTCTTTCGGGCTACGGTGGTGGCCCCGAAGAAGTCGGAGCCACCTCTCGGCTCGGTCAGTGCCTCGCCGGCCCACTTTGTGCCGGCGATCAATGGCCTCAGGTACTTCTCCTTCTGGGCCTCGGTCCCGAACACGTTCAGCCCTTCTCCAACGATGGAAGTCACTGAGACCAGGCAGGCAAAGGGCACTCCCAGCTTGTTCACCTCTCCGATCTCGATAATCTCATCCACCCATTTCAGGTCTCTGCCGCCATACTTGGCGGGAAACCTGATGCCCAGCAGGTTTCTCCGGCCGGCCTCCCTGACGAATTCGTGGGGAAACTCGATCTTGTCCGCGTCCATGTCCAGTATAAGCTGCCGGGGCACGCTCTTGACCAGCTCCTGGACCTCCTGCCTGAACTCCCTGCGCTCGTCAGTTAAGAACACTTCTAACATTGCTGCCTCCTTGTTGCCGTGGCCGTGCGGATGCTACAGGCCTAGAGTTGCCCGCGGATCCGCATTCGGCCGTGCGGATGCTTTGCGCAATAGTATATCACCTGCCGGCATGCCCAGAAAGGCTTGCCCTCGCTCCGCGCGAGGGCGGCACGAAGCTAAATCGGGCTATCGGGCCTTGTCCTTGAAGACGAGAGCGCCGACCGGGCAGACGGCTATGCACTCGCTACAGTCCTGGCAGAGCGCCCCGCCCAAGGGTTCATCTCCGAAGGTGGTGACTATCCTGTGGAAGCCGCGGTAGGCAAAGCCGATGATCCCCCGGCCCAGCTTCTCCTGGCACACCCAGATACATCTGCCGCAGAGCACGCACTTATTGGGGTCGTGGATGAACAGCGGGCTGCTGGTATCCACGGGCAACTCGGGCAGGATCTTCGCGAACCTCTTTGTGCTGAGCTTCACGCCGAGGTGTCTGGCTAATTTCTGGAGCTCGCATGAACCGCTCTTCAGGCAGTGAGCGCAGTCCACGGGGTGGCTGGCCAGCAGCAGTTCCAGGGCGGTGCGGGCCAGCCTGAGGGCCTTTGCCCCTCTACTATCGACCACCATGCCTTCTGCTACCGACACGGTACAGGCCGGAACGGGCATGTCGCTGCCTTCTATCTCCACAAAGCAGAGACGACAGGCGGCAGCAGGCTCGCTCTTCTCGCGAATGGCGCACAGGTTCGGTATATAGATGCCGTTGTCTAGAGCTGCCCACAGGACCTTTTCTCCCGGGGCAGCTCTGATTGTCTTACCGTCAACGGTCAGAGCAACGGTCTTACGTCTTGCCAGTGCCTTCTCCCTTGTTGTCTCCCGGGCTTGTTACCTTGCCCTAGAACAGCCCCTGGACCTTGCCGGTCTTGGTGTCCACATCCACCCTTCGAAAGGCCGGGTCGGAACTGGTTCCCGGCATCAGGCTTATTGTGCCGGCGCAGGGACACAGGAATTTGGCCCCGGAGTATATCAGCACATCGCGAATGGGCAGCGTCCAGCCCTTGGGGACACCCTTAAGAGTGGGGTCGTGGGACAGGCTCAGATGCGTCTTGACCATCATGGTGGCGTAGTCATCATATTTGCGATTGGACTCGAGCATCTTGGCCTTAGCCTCGGCATCGGGAGTCCATGACACGCCGTCGGCTCCGTAGACCACCTTGGCAACCTTCTCCACCCGCTCTCGCAGTTTGGTTTCCAGCGGGTACAGAAATTTGAAATCGTTCTTCTCTTCGCAGGCCTCCTTGACCGTGTCGGCTAGTTCCAGGGCACCGTCGCCACCCTTGAGCCAGTGCTCGCTGAAGGCACAGCGTGCCCCGGCTGCCTCGGCCGCCTTGCGCACCATGGCGACCTCAGCCTTGGTGTCGGTATGGAAGCCGTTGATGCACACCACGGGGTTGATGCCAGCGGCCCTGATTGTGTTGATGTGGTGCAGCATATTGGGCAGGCCCTTCTCCAGCAGTCCCATGTCTTCCTTGGTGTAGGACTCGGGCAGGGGCCGTCCGGCCACCACGGTAGGTCCGCCGCCGTGCATCTTCAGCGCCCGGATTGTGGTGGTGAGCACCGAAACATGCGGCTTGAGCCCGCTGAGCCGGCATTTCACGTTCCAGAACTTCTCAAATCCTATGTCGGCGGCGAAGCCGCTCTCGGTAACATGATAGTCGAACATCTTCAGCGCAATCCGGTCGCCGATGATTGAGGACTGCCCTACCGCGATGTTGGCGAAGGGACCGGCGTGCACCAGGCAGGGCTGGTACTCGGCCGTGCACATGAGGGTGGGGTTGATTGTATTGCGCATCCAGGCAGTCATGGCCCCGCCCACCTCCAGATCTCCGGTGGTAACGGGGTTACCATCCCTGTCGAAGGCCACGGTGATCTCGTCCATCCTCTTGCGCAGGTCTGCCAGGTCTGTGACGATGGATAGCATGGCCATGAGTTCGGAGCTCACCGCGATGCCGAATCGGGACTGCATCGCGTAGCCGTCCATACGGCCGCCCAGGCCTATTATGATATTTCTGAGGCTCTGGGCACAGAAGTCTATTATCCAGCCCATCTCTACCCTGGTGGGGTCAATGTTCAGACGGCGCATCCTGGTGCGTTTGGTCAGTTCCTCATCGTCGTAGTTGCGCTCGTGCTGCATCCTGGAAGTAAGCGCCACCATGGCCAGGTTGTGGGCATTCATTATGTCGTTGATGTCGCCCGTCAGCCCCAGTGAGAACTCCGTCATGGGAATGAGCAGCGCATTGCCACCGCCGGCGGCGGTGCCCTTGATGTTCATGCTGGGCCCGCCTGACGGCTGACGTATACAGCCACCCACATTCCAGCCCCGCTTGCCCATGCCCTGCATTAGGCCCATGCTGGTGGTGGTCTTCCCCTCGCCCAGCGGCGTGGGGGTTATGGCGGTCACCTCGATGTACTTGCCATCCGGCCTGTCCTTAAGTCGCTCGATGATCTTCAGAAAATCGAGCCGGCACAGTCTGCCCTGCGGAATGATCTCATCTTTCTGTAGATTAAGCTTCTCCCTCCACTCATCGGGAGTGGGCATGTTCGCCTCGGCAGCTTCGGAAATCTGCCAGTCCTTCAACTTCGTCGCGTCGTAAGCCATGATAACCTCCCTTTATATCTCTTTGGTATCCTATTTTGCTATGCGCTCGGCCCTGCGCTCGGCCGCCACCACCGTGTTGACCATAAGCATGGTAATGGTCATGGGGCCAACCCCTCCCGGCACGGGCGTGATGGCGCTGGCCTTTTCCTTGACCGTCTCGAACTCAACGTCGCCCCTCAGGTCGGGGACCTGCTTGTTGGGGTCGGCCTTGCTCGGTTTCCAGCCCACCCGGTTCACCCCCACGTCGATCACCACCGCCCCCTCCTTGACCATGTCCGCCTTGATTACCTCCGGGGAGCCCATGGCGGCCACCAGGATATCTGCCTGTCTGGTGATTTCGGCCATGTTCTTGGTACCCGTGTGAACGACGGTCACGGTGGCATTGGCCCGCTTGTTCTTCTGGACCAGCATGGCCATCAGGGGCTTGCCTACTATGTTGCTCCGCCCGCATATGACCACGTGCTTGCCCTCAGGAGGGTTGCCGCTGCGCACCATCAACTCCACAGCGCCGTGAGGCGTGCAGGGCATGAAATACGGATCTCCGATCAGCATCTTGCCCACGTTGATGGGATGGAAGCCATCCACGTCCTTGGCAGGGTCGATGAGGTTCAGCACCTTGTCGCTGTCGATGTGCTTGGGCAAAGGCAGCTGCACCAGTATGCCATCGACATGCTCCGCCCTGTTCATCTCCTCCACCTTGGACAGGAGTTCTTCCTCCGGGGCATTCTCGGGCAAGACAATGGTCTCCGACCACACGCCTATCTCCTCAGCCGCCTTTGTCTTGCCCGAGACGTAGGAGACGGAAGCAGGGTCCTCTCCCACGCGAATCATGACCAGGCCCGGTGTCACGCCCCGGCCCTTAAGTTTGGACGTGCGCTCCGTCAACTCAGCCCTGATCTCCTTCGCTACCTCGGTTCCAGAGATTATTTTTGCCGTCATATATACCTCCTTTCCTTATATTACTGGGGTATCGGCGTGCCGATAGAGCCCGTTTCACCTATGTTGGGGCGGCTTGCCCGCAGGACAAGTCCCTTGGAGGGCGGGCCTGTCCGCCGAACTAGTCCTTAGGCAGGCCGGCCGCAATATCCTTCACCAGGCCGATGACCTCCGGGTTCAGCCCGCTGAGCGGAATGATGCCCTGTCCGGCCTCTATTACGCTCTGGTCGTAGGGGATGAAGCCCACAAACTCAAAGTCCGGCATGCTCGCCAGCAGGAACTCCCTGTCGCCTTCGCTGCGAATCTTGTTGGCCACCACCTTGATGCTTTCCAGGCCTATGTCACCGGCCAGCTCCCTTATCCTAAAGGCTGTCTCCACGCTTCCCTTGCCCGGCTCCACCACCACGATCAGTTCATCCACCGCCTTAGCGGTCGCCCGCCCGAAATGCTCCACCCCGGCCTCCATGTCCATTATCACCACCTCGTCGCGGTTCAGCAGCAGATGGGCAACCAGGGCCTCCAGCAGGGCGTTTTCGGGACAATAACAGCCGCTGCCGCCCTTCTTCAGCCTCCCCATCACCATCAACCTGATACCGTTGTGCTCCACCCAGTACCTCTCCGGTATATCATCAACCTTTGGATTCAACTTGAAGTAAGGGGCTGACTGACCGGGACGTGCTCCCGTCCTTTCCTCGATCAGGTCTCCCATCTCGGATATGGGGGTGATCTTCTCCGCGTCGGGGAAGCCCAGGGCAGTCGCCAGGGTAGGATTGGGGTCTCCATCTATGGCCAGAACAGTATAGCCGGACTGGCTGAGTATAGTGGAAAGAAGGGAGGCCAACATCGTCTTGCCGACTCCCCCTTTACCACTAACGGCGATCTTCATTCTTGAAACGGCAAATTATATCCCGTCTCAACGAGAGAAATCAACACTGTGTACAGGTTCAACGCTCCATTGGCGCTTGCCTGTTGTGGCCGGGATGCAGCGCACTTAGGACGCAGTCCCGGACGGTGGTGGCGGGGGATCGCAACGCCCCGACTTGTCGGGCACGGCACCAACGCTGAAGACCGGGCCCGATACGGCAATCCAACAAAGCGTCACGTCCCTGTCCGGACGAGCTCAGTAACACGCGGGCTTCTTGTGTACGGAACTCTGACAACCGGATGCCGATTCGCGGCACGCGTGATCGGTATGGTGGCCCCGGATTTCAGAAGAACTCGCGCAAACCCGCGGTTCGATGTTACCTATGTACTGAGTCAGCACAGAACCCTTGACAGATTCGGTGATGACTGTATAATGTAAATAGGATAGCATTTCTGAAGCTGGAAAGGAGGGCAGTATGCTTGGCTTGAGCAAGATAGTTATAGGTGTCATAGCAATTGTTGCCGGTTTACTTATTCTCCTGTTTCCTGACTTACTGAGATGGATAGTCGGGGTTTTCCTTATAGTCTGGGGCGTTTTCGCAGTGTTGGGCAAGAAATAACTGAGTT
>JACUUR010000006.1 GCA_014859205.1 Dehalococcoidia bacterium
CATGCCCGAACACCGCAGGCTGGCACTGGAGGCGGCACGCAAATCGCTGGTCCTGCTCAGGAACCAGGATGGTCTGCTGCCGCTGGAGAAGAACGTCGGGACCATCGCTGTAATAGGGCCAAATGCAGATAACGCCAGGAACATGCTGGGGGACTACACCTATGCTGCTCATATCGACCTGATCGCGATCACGGCGACCGCGCTGGGCACGCCGTTACAGATACCAAGTAGTGACGAAGACCGGATTGGTGTTCGCGTAGTTACGGTGAACGAGGGCATCAGGGCGAAGTGCTCACCCGGGACCAGGGTGCTTTATGCCCGGGGCTGTGACGTGGCCGGCACGTCAAGGACCGGCTTCGCCGAGGCCGTGAGAATCGCCGGCGAGGCCGATGTGGCTGTGGTGGTGGTGGGCGGCAAGTCCGGTCTGACCCCGGACTGCACCTGCGGCGAGATGAGGGACAGCGCCGAGCTTCGCCTGCCGGGAGTGCAGGATGATCTGGTGAAAGCCGTCTTTGAAACCGGCACCCCGGTCGTGCTTGTTCTAGTGAACGGGCGACCGTTGGCCCTCGGCTGGATGGCAAAGCAGATACCCGCCATCGTGCAGGCCTGGTTGCCCGGCGAGGAGGGCGGCAATGCCATTGCTGACGCGCTGTTCGGTGACTACAACCCGGGCGGCAAGTTGCCCGTATCGATGCCTGAGAGAGTGGGGCAGGTCCCCGTCTATTACGGTCACAAGCCATCAGGGGCCAGGTCACAGGTTTGGGGAGACTATGTTGAGGCGAGCACCGGTCCTGCCTTTGAGTTCGGCTATGGGCTGAGCTACACGACCTTTGAGATGAGCAACCTCAGGATAGAGCCCGCCAGGATCAGGGCAGAAGACACCGTTTCGGTGCAGGTCGATGTGCGCAACACCGGCAGCAGGTACGGCGACGAGGTCGTCCAGCTTTACATAAATGACCCCTCTGCCAGCGTCACCCGGCCTGTCAAAGAGCTTAAGGGTTTTCGCAGAATCGCCCTGGAGCCAGGTGGGACCCAGACGGTGTTGTTCGATCTGCCGGCAGAGACGCTCGGCTTCTATGACCGGGAGATGAGATTCGCCGTTGAGCCCGGCACCTTCAAGGTCATGGTGGGCCGCTCCTCCCGGGACATCGTCCTTGAGGGCGTGTTTGAGGTCTTACCCTAGCTTGCGCAGCTCCGCTCTCAGCACCTTGCCCAGAAGGTTCCTGGGCAGGGATTCCATGAACTGCACCTTCTTAGGCAGCTTGAAAGTGGGCATGCGCTCCTTGCAGAAGGCGATCAGTTCTTCCTCGCTTACACGTTCTCCCTGCTTGATGACCACGAAGGCCTTTATCTCCTCTCCGTATACGGGATCGGGGACACCCACCACGCCTGCTTCGGCTATCGAGGGGTGCTGTAGAAGCGTCTCCTCGACCTCCGCGGGGGACACGTTTTCGCCGCCTCTGATGATGATGTCCTTCTTGCGCGCCGTGATGTAGAAATAGCCGTCCTTGTCGACATATCCTATGTCGCCCGTATGGAGCCAGCCGTCTCTAATGGTACGGGCCGTCTCCTCAGGCAGGTTCCAGTAGCCTTTCATCAGCGTGGGCCCCCTGACCACTATCTCGCCTTGCTCGCCCGGCCGAAGCTCCCCGCCGTTCTCATCGACAACTCTCATGGCGTTGCACTTGAGCAGGCTCTTGCCGATGGAGCCATACTTGGGCGTCAGGTCGCCCGGCTGGCCAGTAGTAATAGCACCAGATTCGGTGAGGCCCCACCCCTCCCGAATGTCCACGCCCACCCTTTCCTTCCATCGCAGAGCTGTCTCCACCGGCAGAGGCGCCCCACCGCACTGACAGTCCTCAAGAGAGCTCAGGTCGTAGCTGTCCAGCCCGGGAAAGTCCAGCATCTGGATGTACATGGTGGGCACCGCGGCCATCTGAGTTACCCGGAATGCCTGAATGGCTTTCAGTGCCTCTTCGACGTTCCACCAGCGCAACAGGATCGATCGTCCGCCCACCAGCATGCCGGTATTGCCGAAGGCAATGCCGAAGGAGTGCGAGAGAGGCAGCACCGCCAAACTGACCATGGCCCGGTTCACCCCGGAGACCCGCTGGTTGAGCTCCTCGATCCGGAGTGATCGGGCATCAAAGGAGCGGCTGTGCAACTGGAGGGTCAGCGAGCGGTGGACCAGTATGTACTCATAGAAGAACAGAGCGTTGATGTGAAGCGAATAATGCGTATGCATCACGCCCTTGGGCGGACCTGTGGTGCCGGCGGTGTATATCAGGGCGGCTACATCGTCATTGTCGGTCTGCTCAATCGTTAGCTGAGGCGAACTTGTTGACATAATATCTCGATAGGAGAGGGTTCCAGGAACGTCACCGCCGTCTGTGAGTATGACATGCTGCAGGCTCGGGGTCTGCCTCTGTGCCTCCAGGACGCGGCCTACGAAATCTGAGCTGGTCAGGATGGCCTTGGCTCCGGAGTCTTGATATATGTACGCGGCCTGGTCGGGTCGCAACAGGGGGTTCACGGGCACCACAACCGCGCCTATCTTGTATATGGCAGGGAAGGCAGAAAGCACCTCAGGGCTGTTGGGCATCTGTACACCGACCCGGTCTCCTCTCTGGACACCCAACCCTTTGAGCGCATTGCCCAGCCGGTTGGCGCTCTCGTTCATCTCGGTATTCTTGTACCATCTTCCTTCGAAATAGGTGCTGTCGTATTCGCCGAACCTCTTGATGCTATCCTCTATGCCCTGGCCGATGTTCATCCTTCACCCTCCTGGTTCAGTATCGAGCAGTATGCGGTGCCGGTGAGCCTTGAGTTCATCTGATCTCGGGGCCGATAGTACAACTCCCGTGAAGGGGCCGTCAAGTGACAGAGGGGCGCTCTCGGGCGGCCTCTGTAAGAGCGAGGCAGCTGCTGCTATAGCGATGTGCACGAATGAGCGTATCGTCGCTAAGGGCGCACTTCTAAGGCTGTCGGGGTTTGACATGAGACAGTTTGTATGCCATAGTCTCTCGGGTCCGCAAAGCTTGTGTCAGGAGGTTAACCAATGGTCGGCATCACTTCTTACGGAGCTTACATCCCCCGATATCGAATGAACCACAACACCCTGTTCACGGCTGTTGGCTTTCTGTTGACTTTTCCGCCGCCCGGTGAGAACGCCATCGCCAATCAAGATGAGGATACTCTCACCATGGCGGTGGCCGCAGGAGTTGACTGCCTTGCGAGTAAGAAGCGGGAGATGGTCGATGGAATCTACCTTGCCTCCACAAGTCAGCCCTATGCGGTCAGGCAGAATTCCGTCCTGATAGCTACGGCCCTTGATCTGCCCTGCGGCATCAGGAGCGCCGACTTCACGGGCTCTACGAGGTCGGGAACGACGGCGCTGCTTGCTGCCTTTGATGCTGTGAAGGGAGAGATGTGCGGCAGTGTGCTCGTCTGTGCCTCTGATTGCCGCTTAAGCAAGCCGGGCAGCCCGCAGGAGTATCTGTACGGCGATGGGGCTGCCTCCCTGCTTGTGGGCAACGAGGACGTGATCGCCACGTTCGAGGGCGCGTATTCTGTCTCCTATGATTTTCCCGATCGCTGGAAGGCCAGTTCAGAGAAGTTCGAGCACGCCTGGGAGGACCGCTTCATTCGCGATTCGGGCTATAGCCAGTTCGTCCTGGAGGCCATCTCCGGCCTGCTCAAGAGGTATAACCTCGACATCAAGGACTTCGCCAGGATAGCGTATCCCGGCCTATACGCACGGGAACACGGCGCCATTGCCAAGCGCCTCGGTGCCGACCCTGCCCAGCTTCAGGATACCCTGCTGAGCACGATTGGCGATACCGGTGCAGCCTCTCCTCTTATGATGCTGGTAGCGGCACTGGAAGGGGCCAAGCCCAACGACATGATTCTGGTGGCCGGCTTCGGCAACGGCAGCGATGCCATGTTCTTGCGCGTGACCGATAGGATAAGCGATCTCAGTGAGAGGCGGGCGGTGAAGAAGCACCTGGCGGCCAAGAAAGACCTGGCCAGTTATGAGAAGTATCTCGCCTTCAGAAATCTGGCGCCGTTTGACCTGGGCATGCGCGGCGAGATCAGCATCCGGACTCCCATGTCGGCCCTGTTCAGGGAGCGAAAGGTGGTCCTGTCCCTCTGCGGCTCGAAGTGCCAGAGATGCGGCACACCTCAGTACCCGTATCAGAGGATATGTGTGAACCCGGACTGTGGAGCCGTTGACCAGATGGAGGACTACCGGTTCTCGGACAAGAAGGGAGTCATCTTCACCTACACGGGTGATTATCTGGCTGCCAGCATGGACCCGCCCTCATTGTACGGCCTGATCGATTTTGATGGGGGTGGCAGATTCTGGTTCGATTTCACAGATTGTGACATGGACTCCGTGAAGGTGGGCATGCCGGTGGAGATGACCTTCCGCAGACGGTATGTTGATGAGCCCACCGGAGTTCATGGTTATTCGTGGAAGGCGACCCCCATCGGTGAGTGACCTGGGCGAACGGCAATAAAGCGTACGGAGGAAGCAAGACATGGCAGAAGGCATTAGAGACAAGGTCGCTATTATAGGCATGGGCTGCACCAAGTTCGGGGAACTGTGGGACAAGAGCGCCGACGACCTGATGGTGGACGCCTTTAAGGAGTGCATAGAGGATGCCGGCCTGGATAAGAAGGACCTCAATGCTGCCTGGTTCGGCGTGCATTTTGAGGAACAGAGCGTGGGAAAGGGGGCTACCTCACTGGCTCTGGCCCTGAAGTTGCCCTTTCTTCCGGTCACCAGGACCGAGAACTTCTGCGCCACTGCCACGGAGGCCTTCCGTGGTGCCTGCTACGGTGTAGCTTCAGGCGCTTATGACATAGCCCTGGCCCTGGGCGTGGAGAAGCTTAAGGATACGGGATACGGCGGACTGCCTGGGGGGCCGGGACTTATGGGCACCAAGAGCGCGCTGATTATGCCTAAACTGACCGCCCCCGGGGCTTTTGCCATGATGGCCACCAGATATTTCTCAGTGTATGGCCTCAGTCCGGAGGACGGTAAGCGAATGCTGGCCAAGGTATCGGCCAAGAGCCATTACAACGGGGCCCGCAACCCCAAGGCACATCTGCGCCGTGAGGTGACGGAAGAACAGATACTGAAGGCCCCTGTCATCGCCTGGCCGCTGGGGCTGTTTGACTGCTGCGGAGTGAGTGATGGCGCAGCGGCTGCCATCGTTACCAGGGCCGACCTGGCCAAGAAGTTCCGGCCCGATCCCATACATGTAAAGGCGCTCCAGGTGGCTGTGAGTTCCGGCGAGGAGTTGATGTATACCAAGTGGGATGGAGCGCATGTTGAGAGCGGTTACCGTGCCGGCATGCTGGCCTATGAAGAGGCGGGCATTAAGAACCCGCGTGAGGAGATCAGTATGGCTGAGGTGCACGATTGCTTCTCCATCACCGAGGCGGTGACCATGGAGGACCTACAGTTCAGCCCCAGGGGCAAGGTCAAGGACGACATCGAGGCCGGCCGCTTCGACCTTGACGGCCCGCAGCCTATTCAGCCTGACGGTGGCCTCAAGTGCTTCGGGCATCCTATCGGCGCCTCTGGCCTTCGGATGCTGTATGAGATGTACAAGCAATTGCAGGGCAAGGCTGATCTGCCGGAACGGCAGATCAAGAATCCCAGGCTGGGCCTGACCCATAACATGGGCGGGTTTCCGGCCATGAATATCGTTAGCGTGGCCATTGTTGGACTGTAGAGCAAGGCGCAGCGACGAGACTGGCTATGACTGAGGGTAGCCTGATCACCGATGAGCTACGGGCATTGATAGGTGTTGCCTGGGAGCCCGCTGTTTTCAAGATCGAGGAGGGCGCCATCCAGAGGTACGCCCAGGCTATTGGCGACCCCAACCCCATGTTCAATGACCCCGAATATGCACGCATGACCAGGCATGGTCGGCTGCTGGCCCCTCCCGGCTTCACCGGCTGGCCTGTCCGAGAAGCCCGTGCCAAGGAGAAGCTGTTTGATACTCTGATCAAGGCCGGAGGGCCGCCCAGGATTCTGGACGCCGGCGTTGAGTTCGAGTTCTTTGAAACTATCGGCGCCGGGGATATCTTAACCGCCACGCTCAGCGTTGCCAGCATCACCGAGCGCGACACCAGACTGGGCAGAACCATGTTTACGGCTGCCGAAACCACTTATCTGAACCAGAAGGGCGACCTGGTGCTCAGGAGCCGGTCCACCTTGATGCAGTTCTAGCCCGTCTGCGCCTGGAGGAGAGATGGCTGAACAGATCTATTACGAGGATGTGCAAGCGGGGATGGAGATAACTCCCCTGGCCAAGATTGCCACCAGCCTCATGCTCGTCAAGTGGGCGGGGGCCTCGGGAGATTTCAATCCTCTTCATTATGAGGACGACTTTGCTAAAGCAATGGGCGTGGGTGCTCCCATTGTGCACGGCGCGCTCAAACGCGCCTGGTTAGGGCAACTGATGACCGACTGGATTGGGGAAGAGGGAAGACTCAAGAAGCTATCCTGCCAGTACCGCGGCATGGACTATCCCAGGAAGATGAAGACAATGGAGGAGCCTCATGACGGCGAGACATGGTGGTGTAAGGGCAAGGTGACCGGAAAGCATGTCGACGGCGGTGATCACCTGGTTGAATGCGAGATCTGGGTGGAGAATGGAAAGGGAGAACGGACGACGCCCGGCTCGGCCCTGGTAGCACTGCCATCCAGGGGCGCGCTGTGAGCCCCGGCCTGTGTCGGGGTTGAAGGATCTCGTAACACGGCGGGCGACTCGGGACCGGGGGACTGAGTCAGAGCAAAGAACGTGAGGAATCGAAAGGAGGTAACGAATGGGAAAACTAGACGGAAGAGTGGCGGTTATTACAGGGGCGGCGCGCGGCATAGGTAGGGCTGATGCCCTGTTGTTCGCCAGTGAGGGCGCCGCGGTCTTTGTCAGCGACATCGATGAGGCACCGCTGGCTGAGGTGGTCAAGGAGATAAAGGCTGCCGGAGGCAAGGCCGACGGCCTGGCCGGAGATGTCAGAAAACTGGAGGACTGTCAGAAGATCATGGACCAGGCGGCCGAGAAATTCGGCCAGATAAACATCCTGGTCAACAATGCTGGCCTGACCAGAGATGCCCTGATCAACAGGATGAGCGAGGCGCAATGGGACACATGTGTGGATATTAGCCTCAAGGGGACCTTTAACTGCATCAAGGCAGCCTCGAAGTACCTGATGAAACAGGATAACAATGGCCGGATCATCAACGTGGCCTCGGTTGCCGGACTGATGGGCAATGTCGGACAGATCAATTACTCCGCCGCCAAGTCGGGCCTCATCGGCTTGACCAAGACAGTAGCCAAGGAATGGGGAAGGTACGGCCTCACCTGCAATGTCATTGCCTACGGCTTTGTAGATACGCGGTTGACCGCGGAGAAGGAAGCGCAGGAGGAGCGGGTGGACGGGGAATTGGTGGGCATACCCAAGAAGATAAGGGATCTAATGCTTCTGCAGGTTAAGCCGATGACCCCCGAGGATGCAGCCAAGCCAGTTCTGTTCCTGGCTTCGGATGACGCTGCCTTCATCACCGGGCAGGTGCTGAACGTCTCCGCCGGCATCTATATGTAGCCCGCGATGGCGACGCTACCGTTGGACCGTGCGAAGGCTTGAGCGCTGGCTGCTGTCACCGCAGTTCGCTGTGTCTAGCTGTGGACAGGCACCTGTTGTTGAGGCTGCCCTTCACGGCGGAGATAAGGAACTGATGCTGCACCCAGGACATGCAACATAGTTGAGATAGGAATGGACTTCGGACTGAGCGAAAAAGAGCTGGCCCTGAAGGAGGAGATCCGCAGGTTTGCGCAGGCCGAGTTGCCTGCGGACTGGAGGCGCACCACACTCATCGACTGGGAATGCCCGGACTTCGAGTTCGAGATGTCCATATCCCGAAAACTGGCGCAGAAGGGCTGGCTGGTCATGAGCTGGCCCGAGGAGTACGGCGGTCGGGGCGCTTCTGTCATGGAGCAGACCATATATGAGATGGAGCTGGCCTACTGGGGCATCCCGGGGGCCTGGATGGGCATCAGCGGAACACAATGGGTGGGTCCCTGCCTCATGCTCTTCGGCACTGAACAGCAGCGCCGGCAACATCTGCCCCTGATCGCCTCGGGTGATAAAGATGGCGTCTGGTGCACGTGCTACAGCGAGCCAAATGCCGGCTCGGACTTCGCCAATCTGCAGACGCGGGCGGTGAGGGATGGCGATGACTATGTCATCAACGGGCAGAAGGTGTGGACGAGCGCCGCTCACAGGTCCAGATGGTGCTGGCTGGCTGCCAGGACCGATCCCAACGCGGCCAAGAAGCACCGCGGCATCAGCATATTCATTGTAGACATGACGAGCCCGGGCGTGACCGTCAACCCTATCCTGAACTACTACGGTCGACACCACTTCAACGAGGTGTTCTTCGATAATGTCAGGGTGCCGGCCTCCGATCTGGTGGGTGAAGAGAACAAGGGCTGGTATCACCTCATGCAGGCGCTTGTCTTTGAGCGCCGCAGCATGGCGCCCACAACCTACGGTGGATTCAAGAGACTGCTGGAAGAACTCGTAGAGTATGCCACCCACACCGAGCATCAAGGCCAGCCTTTGTCTCAGAATCCTGCGGTTCGTGCCAGGCTGGCTGATCTGGCGGTGGAGTTGGAAGTGCTCAAGATGTTCGCCTTTCAACTCGCCTGGTGCATAAGCCAGGGCCAGATCCCTGCCTATGAGTCTTCCCGGAACAAGATAGCCAGCGACGAGGCAATGAAGCGCATGGCCCTCATAGGGGCGGAGCTACTGGGCATATACTCCCAGGTTGACCCCGATTCCGAATGGGCCAAACTGAGAGGCGCCATACAGGGTGCCTATCTCGGATTCCCCGGTCACGCTATCGCGGCCGGCACCGCTGAGATCGAGAAGAGCATCATGGCGCAGTTCAAACTAGGGCTGCCCAAATCGTATTGAGGTGTGGCTTTTGCTTGACGAGATATCTCTATTGGCGTCAGGAGCGAGCATAATCGGAACTCGCCGCTATGTTGTGCTGAGACTGGGGCGGGTCTTCTGAGAAGTTATCATGGACTTTAGCTTTACCGAGGAGCAGGACATGTTACGAACCCTGGCCAGGGGTTTTCTGGCCGAGCAATGTCCCAAGGCCAGGGTCAGGGACATGGACAGGGATGAGAAAGGCTTTGACCCCCACCTATGGCGCAGCATGGCCGAACTGGGCTGGCTGGGGCTCGTCCTTCCCGAGGAGTACGGCGGTATGGGCGGGAGCTTCATAGACCTGGCCGTTCTGATGGAGGAGATGGGTAGGAACATCGTGCCGGGCCCTTTCTTCTCTACCATGGCCTTTGGTGCGCTGCCTCTGCTTGAGTACGGTAGTAGTGAGCAGCGCAGCAGGTTTCTGCCGCCGGTAGCTCGCGGCGAGGCGATCTGGACCTTGGCCTTAGCCGAGTCGTCGGGAAGCTGCAAAGCCTCTGAGGTACGGCTTCGCGCTGTGGCTGAGGGAAGCTCACACGCTCTTTACGGGGACAAGCTTTTCGTTGCCGGTGCCCACATAGCCGATTATATGCTTGTAGCCGCCAGGACCGGAGAGGGTGCCGGGCCCGAGGATGGCGTCACGCTGTTCGTCGTTGAGGCCGGGCAGCCGGGTATGAAGATCGAGGCGATCCCCACCATGGGCGGCGACAGGCAGTACAGGGTCAGCTTCGAGGGAGCAGCAGTGTCGGCGGGTTGTATCCTGGGCGAGCTGGGTCAGGGTTGGGTTGTGGTGGAGTTCGCCCTGCAGCGGGCTGCCGTGCTCAAAGCTGCCGAGATGTCCGGGGCCTGCCAGGCTGTCCTGGACATGTCCAGTGCCTATGCCCGGGAGCGGGTGCAGTTCGACCGGCCCATCGGCTCATTCCAGGCCATACAGCACAAGCTGGCCGACATGCTGATCGACGTGGAGGCGGTGCAGTACCTGGTCTATCAGGCAGCCTGGGGAATAAGCTCCGGTTCGCCATCCCCCTGGCAGATCTCGGCGGCCAAGGCCAAGGCCAATGAGGCTTACCAGCGGGTCTGCATCGATGGCATCAGCACTCATGGCGCCATCGGATATACCATGGATCATGATATCGGCCTCTACTATCGTCGTGTCAAGGCGGCCGAGTTCACGGCCGGCGACACCGACTTTCACCGGGAAGTGATAGCCACTGAACTGGGCCTTTAGCCCTGCCGAACGGGAGGCCTTCCGCGTACTGTGTTATCCGGGAGTCGTGGCTTGCTGCGGCGGAGGCCGCTTCCGGTGCAGGACCACCCTGGCTGCAATCAGGGCCGCCAGGCCCGAGAACAACAGGGCCCTTCTGCCGTCCGGCATCGGGCGCCAAAACGCGCGCCAGCCAGAATCCACCATCTGATTGACACTGACCTCAGGAATTCGGAACTCCCTGTCACCGGTGTCAGGATCCCGTTGGTAGAACTGTACATGGGGGTTCTCAAACGAGGTCTCCACTTTGCCGTCATACTCCACCCACATATGCATGGGAGATGAACTGATCCGGTAGGGAATGCTCTTGGCTTCGAAGACGGAAGCTAATACCAGGGCTCGAGCTTTGCAGTCGCCCTGTTGTCGTTCTAGTATCTCCTCGATGCTGGGAAAATACCACGGCATGTTATATAGCTCCCAATCATGGCGATAAGGTATTCTGGCTAAGACCGCTCTCTCCAGAGCTGCCGGATCAGACGGCAGGTCATCCAACATGAACTCAACGGCTGCTGGTATAGCATCAAAGGTATACACTCTGTGGATGCTGACGATTAGCTTGATGGGATTCGGATACAGTACAAATAGAATCCACAGCGCAAGCAGCAGAGGGAAGTATCTCCGGAAAGCTCTTCTAAGCATAATCGAACCTACACGTGAAATGCCGCAGGATGGGAGTTTGGTACACCATCTTCAGGCCCCTCAGGTTTACGCGATTGTGGTAGATCTCCAGAATGCTGTCCGCCACGAAGTCCATGTGCGCGTTGGTATAAGCCCGGCGGGGAATAGCCAGCCGCACCAGTTCGAGATCTGGGTATTTCTCGTGTCCGGTAGCGGTATCTTCCTCCCCGAACATGCTTGGGCCCAGGTCTACCCCCCTGATGCCCGCTTCCACGTAGAGCGCTACCACCAGGGCCTGTCCCCTGAATTCACGCTGCGGAATGTGCGGGGCAAATCTTCTGGCGTCAAGATACACCGCGTGTCCGCCGGGCGGCAGAACAATGGGCACCCCTCCTTCCTGGAGGCGTCCGGCCAGATGGGCCACCTGTTCGATGCGGAAGCGCAGATAGGGGAGTTCGAGTACCTCCTGGAGTCCCACCGAGAGTGCCTCCATATCCCTGCCCGCCATGCCTCCATAGGTGGGAAAGCCTTCGTATATGACCGCCAGCCCGCAGGCCTGTCGGTAGAGGGTCTCGTCACTGAAGGCCATGAAGCCTCCAATGTTGACCAGGCCGTCCTTCTTGGAACTCATGACACAGCCGTCTCCATAGGAGAACATCTCTTGAGCGATCCTCAGTATCTCCCTATCCTGATAGCCGGACTCCCTGGTCCTGATGAAATAGCAGTTCTCGGCGAAGCGCGCAGCATCGAAGAAGAGAGGCACTCTGTAGCGACGGCAGATCTCTGCTGCCGAGCGGACATTCTCCATTGAAGCGGGCTGACCGCCATTGTTGTTACAGGTGACGGTTATCAGAACAAACGGCACCTTCCGACTGCCATGCTCCTGAAGAACTCCCTCCAGTCTGCCCAGGTCGATATTGGCCTTGAAGGGATGGCAATCCTCCGGGTCCAACCCCGGCGCTATGACCAGGTCCAGTGGAGTCGCCCCCTTGAGCTTTATGTGCGCCCGGGTGGTATCAAAATGCATGTTGCCGGGGATAACCGATCCCGGCTGGATCAGCATCGCGGCAAGTATGTTCTCAGCCCCCCTGCCCTGGTGGGTGGGCAGGACGTATGGATAGCCTGTGATATTGGTTACGGTCTCCTGGAAGCGAAAGAAGCTGCGCGACCCGGCATATGATTCGTCACCAAGCAGCAGGGCCGCCCACTGGAACTGGCTCATAGTGGAAGTGCCGCTGTCGGTCAGCAGGTCAATGTAGACGTCTTCCGCCCTGAGGTTGAAGACGTTGTAGCCCGCTTCAGCGATCAGCCTTTCCCTATCTTCCCTGCTTGTCTGCCGCAACGGCTCGACCATCTTGAATTTGTACGGTTCCGGGCCAATGCTATCGCTCATAATACTATGGTTCTCCTTGGCAGGTATTCGGACAGAGGAGGCCGGCCGAACGGAGGCCGGCCTCAAGCTTTGTCTGCGTGAATCGCATGCATCTCAACCGACCGCTGTGCCCTCGATCTCGACCTGGCATCCCCGGGGCAGGGCCGAGACCTCCACCACCGCCCGGGCCGGGTATTCCTCCCCCGGGAAGAACGACTGGTAGGCCCTGTTCACCACCGGGAAGAGGGTCATATCTGTAACGTAGACCGTTGTCTTGACCAGGTTCCCGCAGGAGAGTCCGGCCTCCTTAAGGATCTCGCCCAGGTTGTGCATGCACTGCTTTACGTGGTCTTCGATGTCACCGGCTACGATCTCGCCGGTGACAGGATCGAGGGGCAACTGACCCGATACGAATACAAGCCTGCCTTCGGCCGAGGTTGCCTGCGCATATGCTCCGATGGCTTGTGGTGCCCTCGCTGTGCTGATCCTGTGTACTGGTCCCTCTGTTCCTTTGGTCATTCTTGGCACTCCTTCATCGACTGCCGGAACCCGCTGAAGGTGATATCAGCACCTCGACAGGACCGGACCGCTGCATCTCCTCAGGTTACCGCGAACCTGGCATCTCATCGTATCTGCTTCGGGCATGTACCGACGGCCACATGCGGCAGACGAGATGCGAATCCTGGTCGCTGTCGGCCCCGGGATCTGCCCAAAGTTTGACGCGTTTCACCGCCCCTGTCAAACACGACCTCTTAGAGAATCCTGCTCTCTTAAGCTGTAGTGGGTCTGCGCCCCGGCCACGTGGAGGCTAGGGAGTGTTGACAAAGTTTATAGTGGTTATTATAATAGATCAAGATATTTAAGTAAGAGATTAACTATAGTTATGACTACTTATGGGCGGCCCGAAGGGCCCAGTCTAGGAGGCCAACAAAGGAGGTAAGAGATGGCGAAGATCGAAGGAGCATTCGAGAAGGAACTGGAGGTGGGGACGTCTGTGCGGCTGGAGGTGAAGACAGGCAGCGGAGACGTAGACATACTGCCCGGAAAAGACGGAAGACTGGGGGTATCTGCTGAGTTCGACGTGAAAGCAAGCTCGCAAGGGCAAGCCGAGGAGTTGGCCCGGAGGATCGAAGCAGACCCTCCCATTGAGGTGGACGGAGACCTGGTCAGGATCGGCGATCTGAGCAAATACAGCCTGGGCCGGCAACCTCTGGGCCCCTTCGCGGTCTTCGATTTCTCCATCTCAGCCCCCCGTGAGACCCAGGCGATGCTCAAATCCGGGTCGGGTGACCACCAGGTGCGTGGTCTGAGGGGTCCGGTGAGGGTCAGAGCCGGCTCCGGTGACGTCCAGATCGAAGATATCGAGGGCGATGTCGATGTTGGCGTGGGTAGCGGAGATATCCGGATTGCCAGGGCCCGCTCGGCTGTCAGCGCCGAGTCCGGTCGTGGAGGCGTCGATCTGACGGAGACGACCGGACCGGTTACCGTGAAGGCCGGCTGCGGTGATATGTCGCTCCGGGACATCGGCGGCAATATCGATGCGAGTGTCGGGCATGGGGATATCACGCTGGAGTCTCCCGTCGGGGCCGGTGCAGAGTGGGCTCTGAAGGCTGGCTCGGGGGACGTCGAACTCCTGCTGCCTCGCGACTCGCAGTTCAGGCTTTGTGCTGTGAGTGTCTCCGGCGACATAGAGACCGACTTTGATCTGGAGTCCCCCGGGGGGATCGGGAAGAAGAAGGTGGAAGGACAGGCTGGGGAGGACACGAGTGCCGGGATCAACGTCACGACTGGACACGGAGATATCACGATAGAAGCAAGGTAGCGGTGCACGTGAGCTGATCCGCCGTCGTCGGTAGGCCAGGTAGGCCGGAAACGGCAGGGCGTTCACAAACGTATTCGCCCTGTCCACGAGGCGGCCCGATGCCTGTTCCATCGGGCAGCCGCAGGAATCGTGCGCACATGGTGCCTGAGCTGATTGACGTTGAATGTGAGATCGAAGTCGGGTAGACTACATGTAGAACAGAGAGCAGAAAGGAGGCGTTATGCTTGAATTCTTGGAGGAGTTGCTGGGTGAGTTCACCGGGTCGGACTACGGTGAACTGCGTTATCATGAACGGAAGGGGCTCAACATCGCGGTACGTCAGGGCGAATTGGAGGCGGCTAACTCCACAGTCTACAGCGGAGTTGGGGTGCGGGCCTTCTGTCAGGGAGGCTGGGGTTTTAGCAGCACGTCGCGCCTCGACCGGGAGAGCCTGAAAGCTGCAATCCGGGACGCCGTCAGCGGAGCCAGGGCGGCGAGCAAGAAGGCAGACACAAGGCTCGGGCAGGCCAGGCTGGCCAGGGGGACGTTCAGTCCCGAGATCGGGGACCCCCTGAGCGCTCATCCCTTTGAGGAGAAGCTCGCCGTGGTGCGCCGAACCGAGGCGAAGGCCGGGTCGTTTCACTTCATCTCCTCGACGGCCTGTGCCTATCGGGAGAACCTCGATCATAAGTATATACTAACTACCGATGGCGCCAGAGCGGAGGTGATGGACTCCAAGCCGGAGTTCAGGGTGCTCGCTGTGGCCACAGCCGATGGCCGATCAGTAGAAGCTTCCGAGTCTCTGGGCGTCACCGGGGGATGGGATGACCTCTTTAAGAGACAGCCTGATGAACTGGCGGAGATCGCGGCCAAGAGGGCCGGGGACCTGCTCAAAGCCTCACATCCCGGCGGCGAGCGGGCGTTGGTGATATTAGACCCTGCGCTGGTGGGCCTGCTGGCCCATGAGGCCATCGGACATACCGTGGAGGCCGATTTCGTGCTGTCCGGTGCCATTACCGAAGGGAAGCTGGGTCAGCGGGTGGCCAGTGAACTGGTGACCCTGGTCGACAGCGGCCCGTCGCAATACGGCAAGCACGCCGGCGGGACCGTCCTGGTTGACGATGAAGGGGTCATCGCTGAGAGGACGGTGGTTATCGAGCAGGGCATCTTGAAGTCGTACCTGCACAGCAGGGAGACGGCCGGCATGTTCGGGGTGAATGCCACCGGGAACGCGCGGGCCTTCGAGTACTCCGATGAGCCTCTGATCAGAATGCGCAACACTTATATAGAACCGGGAGACAAGACTCTTGAGGAGATGGTCTCCGAGGTGCAGCACGGCTACCTGCTTAAGGGTGCCAGAGGAGGGCAGGCCGATGCCAACGCTGAGTTCATGTTCTCGGTGCAGGAGGCCTATCGCATAAAGGATGGCAAGATCGGCGAACTCCTGCGCGGGGTGGCGGTCAGCGGTCAGGCCTTTGAGGTGCTGCAGAGTGTGGATGCTGTGGGCAAGGAGTTCCGCTTCGATATAGGAGCGGGCTACTGCGGCAAGGGCCAGCCGGCCAAAGTCGATGGCGGAGGCCCCTACCTCAGGTGTAAGGCAATAATAGGAGGGAGGACACGATGACAATTCTGAAATATGGGGAGTTCGCGGTACAGAAGGCGCGCCAACTGGGCGCCGATGAAGCTGAGGCCTTCTTGACGCAGGGGCAAGAGATAAGTGTTAAGGCAGAGGCAAACGAGCTCAAGCTTGCCACCACCCATGTAAGGGACGGCGTAGGCATCCGTGTGTTCTCTGATCGGGCACTCGGCTTTGCCTCGGTCAATGCCTTCGATGAGCAGAAGATCGAGGAAGCGGTTCGGGCAGCAGTGAGCCTGAGCAAGGCCTCGCTCAAGGACGAGCACAACCTCCTGCCGGAACCACAGCACATCAAGGATGTTGGCGGCCTCTATGATCAGCAGGCTGAGAGGTTCCAGGTCGATGCGGCCATCTCCATGGCTGGGGAGCTGCTTTCGACGGCCAGAGGCTATGACCCCCGCGTTATGGTTGATTCGGCCTCCTTCAATGCCACGATCGAGACGCGGGCCATCGTAAACTCCAGGGGCATCAAGGCCGAGGAGAGGGCGAACCTGTTCTCCTATTTCATCATGGGTATGGCCCGGGACGGAGAGGAGGTCTCTAGCTTCAACTATCGCTTCGACGCCACCAGGAAGGCCGGCGAGATCGCCGTTAAGGAGAAGGCACGGGAGTTTGCCGAAGGGGTGGTGGCCTCGCTCGGAGCGAGTAAGGGCGAATCCTTCGTGGGCACGGTCATCCTGTCGCCCAATGCGGTCCTCGAGCTTGTGATTGAGCCGCTCACCTTTGCCATAGACGCCAACAGAGTGCAGAAGGGAATGAGCGGCTGGGCCGGGATGCTGGACAAGCAGGTTGCCTCACCTCTGCTTGCCATCGAGGATGACGGTCGGCTTGAAGGTGGCACAGGTTCGGCTTCCTTTGATCGAGAAGGACTGCCGCACACGCATCTAAAGCTAGTTGAGGACGGCATATTACGCGCGTATCTGCATAACAGCTACACCGCCGCTAAGGAAGGCCGTCGCTCGTCCGGTCACGCCTCAGGAGGTGCTCGATCGGTGCCTGCGATCGGGCCGACGAACCTGCTGGTCAGACCCGGACACAAGAGCAAGGAAGAACTGATCGATGGGGTGAAGCGAGGCATACTGGTCACCAGGTTTTCTGGTTTTCCTGAGCCGGTGAGCGGGGAGTTCTCCGGCGTAGTCAAGGGAGGTTTTCTCATAGAGAACGGAAGGCTTACCCGGCCGCTGATCGAGACCCTGGTCTCGGGAAACCTGTTCGAAATGCTGCCCAGGGTCTCGGGCCTGTCACGCGAGACCGAGCGTTTGGGCGCTGTCGTAGCCCCCTATATGATGGTCGAGGACATGGCCATAACAGGGGGCTAGGCGCCGGAGCACGGGAGTTTGAGTTGAGAACCGCGCGGATTGAGGTGACGCATCCGGTGGATGGTAGACACGGGAGAGCACCTTGAATCGAGACGTTGTTGAATACCTCTGCTGTCCGGCCTGCAAGGGAGACTTTGTGGCTAAGCCCGAAACCGCGGAAGGCTCAAGGGTGGTCTCAGGCACGCTTACCTGTAAAGGGTGTGGCCGGGATTTCGAGATCGCCTACGGGTTGCCCAACCTGGTCCACCCTGAACCAGAGAAGCTTCCTGACATGGATAGGAAGTTCCTCGATCGGTACCAACGGGTGGCCGCCTCATACGACCGTACCATTCGCCTGTTGATGCTGCTGTTCGGGATGTGGGAGCCCCGGGCACGCAGGCGCGATCTCATCACACCATTGGAACTCCAGCAGGGTCAGCGAGTTCTGGAAGTCAGTGCAGGGACGGGGAGCAACTTGCTGCCGATGGCAAGGCAGATCGGCAGGACAGGGAAGCTTTTTGCGCTGGATCTCTCCCCGGGGATGCTGGCAGTAGCCCGGGAGAAACTCGCCAACAAGGCAATTGAGGCCGCGTTCAGCCTGGGTAACGCAGGTTATCTGCCTTACAGGGACGACAGTTTTGACGCCGTCCTGCACTTTGGAGGCATCAACACCTTCGGAGAGAAGAAGCGAGCGCTGGCCGAGATAGTGCGCGTAGCCAGGCCCGGGGCGAAGATCGTGATCGGAGATGAGGGGCTGGCGCCCGGAAAGGAGAACACCCGATTCGGACGATGGCTGCTGAAGAAGAACACGCTCTACGCCAACAAGCCGCCTATGGAGTTGCTTCCTCGGGGGATCGCAGAGGTGGACCTGAAGTGGGTCTGGCGTGGGCTCTTCTATGTGATCAGCTTCCGGAAGGCCCATCAGGCAGCGAATGGACCGGCATGATAGGTATCAGAGAAGGAGATAGATGGATACGGTGCTCCAGGTCAAGGACCTAACCAAGCTGTACCGTCGGCGTCGAGCTGAGCCGGTGGTGGCGGTGGACCGGGTTAGCTTCTCCGTTAGTAAGAACGAGGTTGTCGGCCTTCTTGGCCCGAACGGAGCAGGAAAGACCACCACGATCAAGTGTATTGCCGGCCTGATCAAGCCGACCTCTGGCGAGATATGGCTCGATGGAATCGATGCTATCCGCCGTCCCGGCAAAGCCATGGAGAGGGTCGCCGCTCTCCTCGAGGGGAATCGGAACATATACTGGCGACTGACACCGCGCGAGAACCTGGAGTTCTTTGCCGGGATCCAGGGACACCCGGTCGGCAGAGTCAGGGGGTATATCGACGAGTTAATCGAACTCTTCGACCTCAAAGATAAGGAGCGGACCTCCGCGCGCATGCTCTCCCGGGGAATGCAGCAGAAGCTGGCCCTGGCCTGCGCGCTGGTGAGGCAGACCGAGGTGCTCCTGCTCGACGAGCCGACGCTGGGACTGGATGTCGAGACCTCTTACGAACTCCGGCATATCCTGAAGCAGATGGGGGCTCGGGGCGAAAGGACGATTCTGCTTTCCTCGCACGACATGCATGTGGTCCAGGATATCTGCGAGCGAGTGGTCATCATAAACAACGGGCGGGTGGTGGTCGATGATCGGGTAAGAAGCCTGATGAAGCTATTTCGGGCCAGCGCCTATCGCTTTGAACTCGAAGGCCAGCTTGCTGAGGAACTGGCACTGACGCTGAGGGGGCGTTTTCCTCTCCTTGCGCTCTCGGCCACAGACCATCGTACCTACATTGACGCCGACTTGAAGGATGGGAACGAGCTGTACGAGGTGCTCGATATTCTGAAGGGCGGCAACACACAGATCAAATCGATCGGCCATAAGGAGCCCAATCTGGAGGAGATATTCCTTACGATCGTGAAGGGGCAGCTCAAATGAGGTACCTGGCGCTGTTCATGGCCCAACTGAAGATAAGGTACATCTACCTCAAACGTTATTACTTCGATACGCTTTCCATGATCGTTACCCTCTTTCTAGTGTTCCTGATCATCTTTCTTGGGGCCTCCTGGTTGCTGGGAGGCACTCCCGGCGAGGTGGGCGACACCCTGGAAGGCATTGTGGTCGGGTTCATGGTCTGGTCCTTCGCCCTGATGGCCTATGGCACCCTCTCCTGGGGGATGATCGAGGAGGCCCAGCAAGGGACGCTGGAGCAACTGTATATGAGCCCGCTTGGCTTCGGCTGGGTGACCATATTACGCGTGGCCGCTCACTTCGTCATTAACGTGTTGATAGTAGTCGTCATACTGTTCTTGATGATGGCCACCACCGGCAGGTGGCTTAACCTCGACATCCTCAGCCTGATTCCACTTGTGCTATTGACGGTCGCCGGCGCCTACGGGATCGGGTTCTTCATGGGCGGGCTGGCCCTCGTGTTTAAGAGGGTTCAGTCGGCCCTGCAGATCCTCCAGTTCGTACTGGTGATCTTTATCGCGGCCCCCTTTGGATGGACGCCGTTCATGAGGTTCTTGCCCTTGTCGCTGGGGACCCGGCTCATTGGAGCAGTGATGATCGACGGACGCTCTCTCGTCGAGCTCGCTCCAGGCGACGTCCTGTTTTTGATCGGCAACTCGGCTGTCTATTTCGGGCTTGGCTTCCTGGCCTTCAAGTTCTTCGAGAACGTGGCGCGCGACCGCGGTCTGCTGGGACACTACTAGCCGGGTCGGGGTGCCGCATCAGCTAGGGATCACCGGTGTGATGTCACGAGAGAACACGTCTAAGGAGTCTAAGAAGGAGGACACTTCCAAAGAGTCTTGACATACCCGGCAGGTCTTATTTGACAAGGCCTGATTGATGGTGTTATACTTATGGGTTTTCGTTATGCCCCTGTTCCATTGTAGCCTCGTAGCCTCATATTCCTGCGGTTACTGTCCTCGATATACAGGGTTTTAGGAAAGATCAGGATCGTCTCCTCATATGCTTAGACATAAGTCGCTGAAGTCGTTCGCCAGACTGCCCGAGACTTTAGACATACCGGACCTCGTTCAGGTTCAGATTGATTCGTTCCGCTGGTTTCAAGAGGAGGGGCTGAGGGAGTTGCTTCAGGAAATCTCGCCGATTCAGGACTATACCAACACCAGGCTGGAACTGCATTTCGTTGACTACGAGTTCCGGGAACCCCTCCACTCTATCCCTGAATGCCTCGAACGGGGCCTGACTTACTCCGCGCCTATTCATGTGACTGCACAGCTAGTGGTCAAGGAGACCGGGGAGATCAAGCAACAGGAACTGTACTTCAGCGACTTCCCCTTGATGACCGATGCCGGCACCTTCATCATCTCCGGCGTGGAGCGGGTAGTGGTTAACCAGCTGACTCGTTTTCCCGGCGTCTATTTCACCCTGGAGAAGGACCCTTCGAGTGGTCGGGAGCTGGGTTATGCCAAGCTTGTTGCCGAACATGGGGCCTGGCTCGATTTTGATACTTCTAATCGAGATGTCATTTCGGTCAAGGTGAGCGGAAAACGCAAGATACCTGCGACTACTCTGCTTCGTGCCATCGGCCACGAGACTGATGAGGAACTGTATGCGCTTTTCCAGGACGTAGATAACTCACCCGATCGCGCCTTTATCCGCTCCACTATAGAGCGGGACCCGCTGGTCAAGAACAAGACCGATGCCCTGTTCGACATCTACAGAAAGCTGTCCTCCGGCGAGGCCCCCAGCCTCAGCAGTGCTCAGGCCCTGTTGAACAATTTCCTGTTCAACCCTCGTCGCTACAGCCTGGGTAAGGTTGGGCGTTACAAGCTTAACAAGAAGCTGGGTCTGAATATACCCGGCGATTGTACGGGGCTGACCCCTGAGGACCTGGTGCAGATAGCCCGCCGCATCATCTCTGTCAACATCGGCCTGGAAGCTCCGGATGACATCGATCATCTGGGCAATCGCAGAGCACAGGCCGTGGGCTTTCTCATACAGAAGCAGTTTCGTGTCGGGCTACTGAGGTTGGAGAGGGCGATCAAGGAGAGAATGAGCATCCTCGGCCCCGAGGCGGCAACTCCTGCTGCTCTGATCAACATCCGGCCTGTAGCAGTTGCTATCAGGGAGTTCTTCGGTCGGTCCCAGTTGTCCCAGTTTATGGACCAGACCAATCCGCTGGCCGAGCTAACTCATAAACGTCGTCTTTCTGCCATGGGTCCCGGCGGTCTGTCAAGAAAACAGGCGGGATTTGAGGTGCGTGATGTACATCACTCTCACTATGGCAGGATGTGCCCAATAGAGACGCCGGAGGGGCCGAACATCGGTCTCATTGGCTCTCTGGCTACTTACGCGTCGGTCAACGAATACGGTTTCATAGAGACGCCGTATCTGACGGTCGTGCACCAGGTTACCAATACTGCTGAGCAGTTGGCGGGGAGAACGATAGGGGACGACGTTGTGGATGACGAGGGCACCGTCGTGGCCAGGGCCGGAGAGCAAGTCACAGAAGAGTTGGCCCAAAGGTTGTCTGCTCTGCCGCTCCGGGATATAAAGGTGGTTCCCTATGTTTCGGGCGAGATCGCCTATTTGACCGCCGATGAGGAAGGGCAATACGCCATTGCCCAGGCGAATGCCCCGCTCAACGAGAGAAATGAGTTTGTCTTCGATAAGGTCGAGGTCAAAAGGGGCGAGAAATACTTCAAGGAATCGCTCGACAGAGTAGACTTCATCGATGTCTCCCCGAAGCAGCTGTTCAGCATAGCTGCCTGTCTGATCCCCTTTCTTGAGCACGATGATGCCAACCGGGCTCTGATGGGCTGTAATATGCAGCGGCAGGCGGTGCCGCTGCTGCGTCCCGAGTGCCCACTGGTGGGCACGGGCATGGAGCGAGAGGTGGCCAAATACAGCGGACAGGTGATATATGCGCCTTACGATGGCGTGGTTACGTCTGCAACAAGCTCGGCGATATCCATCAAGAACAAACGGGGCCAGCAGCAGACCTTCCCTCTGATGAAGTTCGTCAGAACCAATCAGGGGACCTGCGTCACCCAGCATCCTGTGGTCAGCAAGGGCGACAAGGTCAAGAAAGGGGAGGTACTGGTGGATAGCTTCTCGGTTGAGGACGGAAATCTTGCCCTGGGCCAGAACCCCGTCGTTGCTTTCATGAGCTGGGAGGGCTACAACTTCGAGGATGCCATTATCATCAGCAGAAAGCTGGTCAAGGAAGACGGCTACACCTCGATTCATATTGAGAAGCACGAGATTGAGGAACGAGATACCAAGCTCGGCCCTGAGGAGATCACCAGAGATATCCCGAATGTGAGCGAAGAGAACCTCGCTGACCTTGATGAACTGGGGATTGTTCGTATCGGAGCTGAGGTCAAGCCCAATGACATTCTGGTCGGGAAGATAACTCCCAAGGGTGAGACTGAGCCGTCTGCCGAGGAGAAGCTGTTACGGGCCATTTTCGGCGAGAAGACGCGCGAGGTGAAGGATAGCTCTCTCAGAATGCCGTCAGGAGAATGGGGCAGGGTAATCAGGACCAGAGTGTTCTCTCGTGAGACTCATGATGAATTGCCTGCCGGTGTGAACAAACTGATCCAGGTATGGGTGGCGCAGAAGCGGAGGCTCTCAGTGGGAGATAAGATGTCGGGCCGACACGGCAACAAAGGCGTGGTGTCCATCATAGTGCCTGAGGAGGATATGCCGTTCTTGCCGGATGGCACGCCTGTAGACATTATTCTCAACCCTCTTGGTGTTCCCTCCCGTATGAACATTGGACAGGTTATGGAGACGCATCTCGGTTGGGCAGCTCAGACGCTGGGCTTCAGGGCTGTCAATCCGATTTTTGATGGGGCCGATGCCCTGGCTATAGAGGATGCCCTGGCTAAGACGTGGATAGCGTGGAAAGCGGGTGCGGTCAACTTCAGCCCTGATGATTCAGGGAAACCAAGGACAGATCTGGAGAAGGTCGCGGAATGGCTCGGCCGGCACGGGTTCGATGCTGGAGAGGTGATGGACGGAAAGCAGGAGGGTGTAGCCAGAAGGGCCTCGCTCTGTCTCTGGCTGGAAGAGCTGGGCATAGCCGACATTGACCGGCTGAGAGCTCTAAGTGACAGCGACCTGGAGCAGATGGCTCAGGATGCCTACAGGGAACGCAAGGTCTATCCTCCTGTCTTCGGTAAGGTGGAACTACGGGACGGCAGAACCGGCGAGTTGTTTGACAAGCCGGTCACTGTAGGGAGCTTATACATGATGAAGCTGATTCACCTTGTTGGTGACAAGGTCCATGCTCGCTCTACCGGCCCGTACTCGCTGATCACACAGCAGCCATTGGGAGGCAAGGCTCAGTTTGGTGGTCAGAGATTCGGTGAGATGGAGGTCTGGGCGTTGGAAGGGCATGGCGCCGCGCATATGCTTCAGGAGATGCTGACGATAAAATCCGATGATGTGATGGGAAGGGCTAAAGCCTATGAGTCTCTTGTCAAGGGCGAGGATATTCAACAGCTAGGTATTCCGGAGTCGACCAAGGTCCTGTTCATGGAGCTGCGCAGTTTGGGTTTCGCTGTTGAGCTGCTTAGCGAGGGGGAAAATGTCTCAATTTGACGGCATTAATGGCATCCGTATCAGCCTTGCCTCATCTGAACAGATCAGGAGCTGGTCTCACGGCGAGGTGACCAAGGCGGAGACCATAAACTACCGCACTCTGAAGCCGGAGCGAGACGGCCTGTTCTGTGAGAAGATATTCGGGCCGGTCAAGGACTTCGAATGTCACTGCGGCAAATACAAGAAAGCCAGGTATAAGGGGGTTATCTGCGACAAATGCGGCGTTGAGGTGGCCCATTCGGGCGTGCGCCGCGAACGCACAGGGCACATAGAACTGGCTGCGCCGGTTACCCATATCTGGTTTGCCAAGTTGGTGCCCAGCCGGCTGGGGCTGTTGCTCGACCTATCTCCTCGAGACCTGGAAGGCGTCATATACTTTGCCCGTTATATCATCATCTCGGTTGATGAGGAGGCCAAGGAGAAGAAACTTCGTCAACTACAAGAGGAGATTGCCGGCAAGACTGCTGATCACGAGGAACGCCTGAACAAGAAGGTTGAGGAACTGGAGGCCAAGGAACTGGAGGAAGAGGTGAAGGTAAAGGAGGTGAACCAGCTTCATGCCGCGTTCGTGGAGAGGAAGGCATCATTGCAGGAAGAGCTGAAGGCGGGCACTGAAGAGATAGAGGGCCTGAAGCCGTTAAGGTTGCTTCATGAGGAAGAGTGCAGGCGACTGAAAGATAAGTATGGCGAGGTCTTCGAGACCGGCATGGGAGCCGAGGCTCTTCTGCAGGTATTGAAGCAGCTTGATCTGGATGCCCTGCACCAGAAGCTTCTTGAACAGATCCGTAGCACCTCGGGAGGATATCGGAAGAGGGTCAGTCAACGACTGCAGTTGGTTGAAGGTTTCAAGCTCAGCGCGAATAAGCCTGAGTGGATGGTTCTCACTGTGCTTCCCGTATTGCCTCCATCACTTCGTCCTATCGTTCAGCTGGACGGCGGACGCTTTGTCATAAGCGATCTCAATGACCTCTATCGAAGGGTCATCAACCGTAACAACCGTCTCCGCCGCCTGATCAAGCTGGGTGCGCCGGAGATTATCATCCGCAACGAGAAACGGATGCTGCAGGAAGCTGTTGATGCTCTCATAGACAACGGCCGTAGAGGACGTGCGGTTACCACCGGTAACAAGCATCCCTTGAAATCTCTGTCCGACATCCTTAAGGGCAAGCAGGGACGGTTCAGGCAGAATCTGCTGGGCAAGCGAGTAGACTACAGCGGTCGCTCGGTCATCGTTGTCGGGCCCAAACTTAAACTCCACCAGTGCGGTCTGCCGCGGCATGTTGCCCTGGAGCTGTTGAAGCCTTCAGTGATGCACAAGCTCATCCAGAATGGATACGCCAACAACCTGAAGAGCGCCCGGCGCTTGGTAGAGAGGGGGACCCCCGAGGTGTGGGATGCGCTGTATGAAGTAGTCAAGGAACGTCCGGTATTGCTCAATCGGGCTCCTACGCTGCACCGGCTGAGCATTCAAGCCTTCGAACCCGTGTTGATCGACGGCGATGCTTTTCAACTGCATCCTCTGGTGTGTACCGCCTTTGGGGCCGATTTTGACGGCGACCAGATGGCAGTCCATGTTCCATTATCCAGAGCCGCAGTCAAAGAGGCCAGGGAACACATGCTTAGCCCGAACAATATGCTGCTTCCGAGCAGTGGCGAGCCTAGCACAACGCCTACCCTGGATATGGTTTTGGGCTGCTATTACCTTACTCTTGCTAAGCCTGGAGCCAAGGGTGAAGGGAAGCTCTTCAGCAGCTTTGAGGAGGCCAGGCTGGCCTACGAACTAGGCGTTATCGAGCTTGGCGCTGAGATCGTTGTGCAGGATCCATCTCTAGGTTCAGATGGAGGGAGGATAAGCACTACGGTGGGCAGAATCCTATTCAACGATGCCCTGCCTCCGCAGCTTCGTTTCCGCAACCAGACCACAGACAAGGCTTTCTTGAGAGCCCTGGTGTCTGACTGCATTAGCGTGTTGGGCAACCAGGGTACTGCCGGTGTTCTGGATAAACTCAAGCAAGCGGGATTTGAATACGCTACGAAATCGGGCGTTTCGGTGTCCATGGATGATATTGAGGAGCCTCCGGAGAAGCGCAGGGTTCTTGAGGAAGCCGAGGAGAGGATGCGCCTGATTGAGGATCAGTTCGACCACGGCCTGATTACCGAGGATGAGAAGTACGAGAGCTCGATTCAAGTCTGGATGGAGGCTACCGACAAGGTTACTGAGAGCATCTCCAGAACGCTGGATCCTTACGGCAGTATTTACATGATGGCGACGTCGGGAGCCAAGGGGAACATCTCCCAGATCAGGCAGATGGCGGGCATGCGCGGGTTGATGACCGACCCTTCGGGCAGGATCATAGATTTCCCCATCAAGTCCAGTCTCCGTGACGGGCTGGCACCCATGGAATACTTCATCTCCACCCACGGCGGGCGCAAGGGACTGACCGATACCGCCTTGAGGACGTCGGACAGTGGTTATCTTACCAGGCGACTTGTTGATGTAGCTCAAGATGTCATTGTCACTCAAGTAGACTGCGGTACTACCGAGGGAGTCTGGATAGCGCGCCAGACTGCGGATTCATCGCTTCCCCCGTTTGAGAGGCGGGTTATCGGCTATCTGGCGGCAAGCCAGGTGGTTGACCCTGCCGCAGGTGATGTCATTGTCGATCGTGACGAGGAGCTTAACGAGGCGAAGGTTCAAAGGATCGTCGAGGCTGGAGTTGAGGGGGTACATGTGCGGTCGCCTCTCACCTGCCGCTCTAGATTCGGCGTTTGTCGAAACTGCTACGGAAGGGACCTGGGGAAGAAGCAGCTAGTAAAGCTTGGGACTGCTGTAGGGGTGGTCGCCGCCCAGAGCATCGGTGAGCCCGGAACGCAGCTCACGCTGCAGACTTTTCACACTGGGGGTATTGTAGGGCTCGATATTACCACCGGGCTGCCTCGTGTGGAAGAGCTGTTTGAGGCTAGAACGCCGAGCGGGAGTGCCGTGATTTCGGAGATTGATGGCACGATTGAGATAACCCATACCGATGGCGAGAGCGTGGTCAAGGTCACCAGTTCTGACTTCTACATGGACGAGTATCCTATTCCTCCTGGAGCGGAACTAGCTGTCAGCGACGGGCAATTGGTTGCTGCCGGCAGCATTCTGTTCTCTGTGCCAGAGCAGACTGAAGGTAGTTTGCCGGCCGTCAGCGGCGGCGACGGTGATCAACCGCAACCTTTGGTGGCTCGTGTAGCCGGCCAGGTGATCGCTGACGATGATCATGTCTGCATTAGATATGAGGAGAGCGAAGAGAGAGAATATACGGTCCCTCATGGCGCTCATTTGCTCGTTCAGTCGGGAGATCAAGTCAAGGCGGGAGACAGGCTTACCAGAGGGCCTGTGGACCCTCACGACATCCTGCGTATCATGGGCAAAGCTGCGGTGCAGCAATATCTGATTGATGAAGTACAGAAGGTGTACCGGGCACAAGGGGTTACCATACATGATAAGCACATTGCGGTCATTACACGCCGGATGCTGAGCAATGTAAGGATCATCTCCTCAGGGGATACAAAGCTCCTGCCCGGTGAATTGGTTGATCGATTTGACTATGAAGAGATGAACGCCAGGGTGCTGGCTGAGGGCGGGGAGCCTGCAACGGCTCAGGCTGCGTTTCTGGGCATAACCAGGGCCAGCTTGAGCAAGGATAGCTGGCTATCAGCCGCCTCTTTCCAGGAAACCGGGCGTGTTCTTGTCGATGCTGCAATCAAAGGTAAACTGGACAGGCTACGCGGCCTCAAGGAAAACGTGATTCTTGGCAAGCTCATCCCGTCTCGCATCCTCGCTGAGAGTCCTGAGGACGGGACACGGTTGATGGTGGCAGCAGGTGATGATGAAGGGCAGACCGAGACACCCGAAATCGAGCACTCCTCTAGGGATCTGATCTCTGAAGGTTAGCGATGCGGCTCATTTCAGGCAAGGCAGCAACTGAGGATAGCTCCGTTGATCTCGACCTCCGTCCCAGGCGCCTCAGTGAATTCATAGGGCAAGAAAGAATCAAGGACAATCTGCGAATAGCGATTGTCGCCGCTCAGAAGCGGGGCGAGTCGCTGGACCATGTAATCCTGTATGGTTCTCCCGGTCTGGGAAAGACTACCCTTGCCTACATTATCGCTGCTGAGATGGGGGTCAATATCAAGGTCAGCTCCGGACCGGCCATAGAACGCACCGGTGACCTGGCTGCCATTCTCACCAATTTGCATGAGGGCGACATCCTGTTTATCGATGAGATACACAGGCTGAGCCATACGGTAGAGGAAAAGCTCTATCCCGCAATGGAGGACTTCGCCTTCGACATCTTCCTGGGCAAAGGGCCGGCCGCCAGAGACTTGCGGCTGAATCTGCCCCATTTCACACTGATCGGGGCTACTACGCGGCTTGCTCTGCTGAGCCCTCCCCTTCGCGACAGGTTCGGGGTTACTTATCATCTGGATTTCTACGATGAGGGGGCGATACAGACGATTCTGGAGAGGGCGGCGACCATCCTTAAGGTTCACGTGGAGAGCGAAGGGCTTGTGCCGATTGCCTGCCGCGCCCGAGGTACCCCCAGAGTGGCTAATCGTCTCTTGAAGAGGGTGAGAGATTATGCCCAGGTGATGGCAGATGGAGTGGTTACCCGTGAAGTAGCCATGGAAGGCCTTTCGAAGCTGGAGATAGACTCTGTGGGCCTCGATGACATAGACCACAAGGTGCTGCATACCATAATCCACAAGTTCGATGGTGGCCCCGTAGGCCTGGATACCATTGCTGCCTCGATAAATGAGGACGCTGATACCATCATGGATGTCTACGAGCCCTATCTTCTGCAGCTTGGGTTTCTGGAGCGAACGCCTCGTGGCAGAGTAGCCGCCAGACTTGCCTATGAGCATCTGGGGTTGCCTTACAGAAAGGGTGTTGAATCCCAGCCTGGCTTGTGGAGTCAAACGCAGAGCTAACCGTTGACCTACGGTTATTCGCTGCTCGCCGGAAACACCGCCTTATGCCCTTATCTCGGGGTTCGATCTTGCGTAGGTATCCTGCGCGCTTGCCGTAATGGTGGACGCAGTCGGAGGTTCTCAGAGGTGGAGTTGCTGACGCCGACTACTGGTATGCTCTGGTCTGCATCCATACAGGCATAGCAAAGGCGAACAGGGAGAACAGGAGGATGAACCAGCCCAGAGGCTCGATGCTGGCCCGGCTGATCAGAGCTACTGATAGCAGGATCACAACGGGCGGAGTCAGCAGACTCAGGATTTTGTGTCTTCGGGACTTGAGGCGGATGAAGCCGATAGTTGCTGCTGCCAGCGCGATAAAGCTGATGACTATCCAGGGCGACTTTGCGTGCAGGCTCGCGATCCACATGTCGCTTGCCAGGAACTCATTTCCTGCGCCCAGCGACAGGAACCAACCGAACAGGACGGGCATGGGGGCCAGCATCAGCGACGCATACAGCCAGTCGCGCCTTGCGGTCTGTCTCAGTATGTACACCAGCACAAATACGGCCAGGGGGATGTAGATGAGGGCTGCTATCCACCCCCAACCTTGAGGCAGGGACAGCAGCAGTATGCCGGTAACCACCACCGGCATAAGGAAGTACCCCAGCCAGGGGAAAAGCCATACCGGCTTGCCTCGATGCCACCCATAGATCGCTGCACCTACTGTCAGGCTCAAGATGATTGACAGAGAGATGACACTGTGCCAGTAGTAATATGAGGCGAACAGGAAAGCGACCAGAAAATGGGGCAAGGCACTGAAGAACGCCTCTTTCCAGCTGCCCTGAGCATGTGTATCGTAGATCTGCTGAGCGATCAACTCCGGTGAGCCCAGAGACTGCATAGCGAGCTTGCTAGCCTCCTCGCTGCTTAGCCCGCTATCCTCTAGCTCCTGAGTCTTATCCTGGAGATGCGAGTAGAGTTCCAGAGCCGCATCCTCCCTGATACTCTGGTCAATTCGGAGATAGGCTTTGAACCTGTTCAGATAGTGGCTTGCGTTAGCTGTCATGTTGCTCTTAGACCGTTTCAGGCTGTATTACTGCCTTGACTGCGCTGGAGAAGTCCTGCCACGTCGCCAGTCTCGTGGCTAGGACCTGCCGTCCCTTTTCAGTGATGTAGTAATAGCGTCTCTGCTGGCCGCTGGCAAGAATCTGCCACCTACCCTCGATGAGCCCTTCTCGCTCCAGGCGGTGAAGAGCAGGATAAAGGGTGCCTTCCTTGAACTGGAAATACCCGTTACTCCTCTTCTCCAGTTCCCTCACTATCTGGTAACCATAGGTGGGTTGACGACTGATCAAGCAGAGCAGCAAAGAGTCGGTGTTTCCTTTCAACAACTCACGCCCGTAGTTCATCGTTTCACCTCGCATAGTGTGCTAATTTGATTCTAATATAGCATCGACCGGACATAGTGTCAATACTGACGGCGAAGGCGCCTTTGTTCTGGTTGCCGCTGCCACCTTCAGCCGGTACAATATCATCCCGTGCAATGAATCACAACTGGAGCAGTGCTGCGCCTTTCTCCGCATTACCAAGCAGATGAGTTATGAGTGGACGAAGCCTGTCTCTGGAGAGGTCGCTGAGACCGCTCTCCCTGACCGGGAAGAAGAGTAGGGCGACCTTTTCGTCGCGGGATGAATCAGGAGTCAACCGAGATGGGAGCCTATGATGATTTCGTTGATCTGATCAGGCAGACAGAAACTATGCAGGCTCTGCTCCGCAACCTGGAAAGCGAGCCGGCGAAGATTCTGGCCGCCATTTGCAGGGAGCACGAGATGACCGGCAAGGATGTGCCGGACCATCATCTCAACCTGGCTGGTTACTTCGGTGAGGCAATGCTGAGGGCACTTCTGTCAGCAGATCTGGTTGCCAGGGTGCCGGGAGATCGGTGTGCTCTGTATGGCTATAGGCCCACCAAGCAGGGGCTCAAGCTCTATCAGGCCATGCGCAAGGAGAAGACCATCTAGTGTACAGGCTCATCGATACTCACGCGCATCTGGACGAACTCAACAACCTCGGCGTGATGATTGAGGAAGCGAGGAGGGCCGGAGTCGTTGCCATGATCGCTGTGGGGTCCGAGCAGCAGTCGAACACGAAGACCCTGGAAATCTCACGCAAACACCGGCGTTTTGTCTATCCTGCTATCGGCTTGCATCCCTGGCAGCTTACCCGCCTTGGAACTCCTGACATAGAGGACGATCTACGATGGATCGAAGATAACCTCCCGTCGGCAGTTGCCGTCGGTGAAATAGGCCTTGACTATGACAAAAGGGTGGTGAGGGGAGCGTCCAAGGAAATACAGAAGGAGGTTCTGGGTCGGCTGCTGGAGACAGCCCGAAGACACGCCAAGCCTGCGATAGTCCACAGCAGGTATGCCTGGAAGGATGCACTGCTTCTAGTTCAGGAGGCTGGCGTGGATAAGGCGGTGTTCCACTGGTTCACTGGCTTTTCCGGGGTTCTTAAGGATATAATTGCTGGCGGCTTTCACATCTCCGCCACGCCGGCCGCTGAGTATCATGAGGAGCATAGAAGGGCAGTCAAGGAAGCGCCTCTGCGTAGACTGCTTCTGGAGACAGATTGCCCTGTGACTTACGGAAGGGCAGTTCGTTATGAGTCAAGGCCTGCTGATATCGTACGAAGTCTTCAGGCCGTGTCGTGCATCAAATGCGGTGGTCAAGTGGAGATCGCCGAACAGACGACGAGAAATGCCACTGAACTCTTCTCTCTTGGCGTAGCATTCTAAGTAAGGAGGTGCATTCTATGATACAGGCCATAGTAGGTGAGGACAACTTCAGGAAGACCGTCTTGGAGGCGAAGTCGCCGGTTATGGTGGATTTCTGGGCACAGTGGTGTGGTCCTTGCCTGGCTACTGCTCCTGTTCTGGAGGAACTAGCCAATGAATACGCCGGCAAAATGGACTTCGTGAAGGTAGATGTGGATGCAAACGGGCCTCTGGCCGCCAAGTACGGAATAGCTTCCATTCCCACCATGCTCGTCTTCAAAGGGGGCGAGCCTGTTCAACAGATCACCGGTTACAAGCCCAAGAAGGAACTCCAGAAGGCGCTGGATGAGGTTCTGCAGAAGTAGACTGCAGGCTGGCCTCCGGTTGGGATCATCCGGAGGATAAGAAGAAGTGGCGGATGAAGTCGAAGTCCTCAGGCAGGAGTGCCAGCAGCAGGGGGAATCCTGCCATCAGGAATCTGGCTACTGCCGATTGGGCTATGGTTGTCTCTGCCCCGGGGTGCCATCTAACTATAATGGCGAGAATGGCAGCGCATAGCAGGCTACCTATGAAGACGCCCAGGACAAATCCCACCAGCCTGTCAAGCCATCCCAACAAAGCGAGGTGGGCAACCTTTGTCACAGACCAGCCGATCACGCCGGCGACAACGCACGTAGCTATCAGGATGATGGCGTAGGCGGCTATGTTGGCCCAGGTGGCCCCGGACGGCGAGAGCATGTCGGCGAGCCCGCCGTAATAGCGCCCTGCCAACGCTATGCCGCCTATCAGCCCGGCAATACCGAAGGCTGTCCTGATTAAGCCGTTGCGCAGGCCTACGAAACCCAGCACAAGAGCGACAACTATTATCACTATGCTCAACCAGTTCATTGCTCACCTCTTCGGTCCACGTTCTGTCCTATCATAGAGCGGCCCGGTATGTGCTCAGTGTGTTATTGCCCCGCAATCGTAGGCTTGCGGGGCAATGCACCTGTATCGGCAGCTTTCATCAGGATTATACTCTCAAGCGGGCCGAGATTCCAGGCCGAATGACGGCGAGGCTGCCGGCGCAAAGGTGTGGCTTCGAGCAAGGCTCGGGATTGCGCTCCTATCGGTGCAGGGCCTGCACAACGGCCTCCCTGAGCCCATCTTTGGGGGCCTCATAACCCCAGCCTATTTCCCGGCCGTCGACAAAGACGGCGCGGGGTATCTGATGACGCACCAGGACCCCACGGTCATCCGCGCAGTATTCGTTAAGGATCACCGTATCCCCGAACTCCGCGGCCACTTCCCTGACCCGCTGTGCTTCCATGTCGCTGGTCTGACAGAATGTGTTCCAGAAGAGGTCGATCACCACCTTTCCCGGTGTCGGCTTGAACTGATAGCTGGGCTTCAAGGGCACAGGCGGTTGGGCATGCTCGTCAAGGACCTTCCACAGCAGCACAGCTTGGTCGTTCGTGTCACAACTCCCCCACGCGTGTGGCGCACATTCCAGGAAACCATTGGCGTCAAAGAAACTACCCGGCATGAACCAGAAATCGTG
>JACUUR010000007.1 GCA_014859205.1 Dehalococcoidia bacterium
CTAAGGTAGGCGCCACCGGCGACCGAAACATGGGTGAGCTTACGAGTCAGTTCCATCTCCTCCACTGCCTCAGCGATGGATCCACCGCTGACGATAGTGGTTGTGGTGGCATCGGAACTGGCCAGGGCCGTTGCGATTGCCCTGGTGCCCTTCTGAAACTTGGGAAACTCGAATATCCCCAACGGGCCGTTCCAGATAACCGTCTTGGATTTACGGAATTTGGCTGTGAAGACCTCGATGGTTTTCGGCCCAATGTCCATAACATACCAACCGGGCGGTACGTCAGCTATGGGAACGGTTCTGGACTTGCCCTGAGGGTCAAACTTATCCGAGATGACCACATCGAGGGGATAGAGCAGGTGTACGCCTTTCCGCCAGGCTTGGTCGACTAGCTCCTGCGCCAATCCGGTAGCGTCGGTAGCATCTGCCAGTGGCTTGACGCCTTGCGCCAAGGATTTCAGGAAGGCGGAGCCAAGCCCGCCTCCAATGAGCAGGGAATCGATCTTGTCCATGACGTTCTCTATGGTCCCCATCCTATCGCTGACCTTCCTGCCCCCGATGACGACGGTAAACGGGCGGGTCGGACTATCCAGGACCCCGGTGATGGTGTCGAACTCCTTCTCCAGCAGGAAGCCAGCTACAGAGGGAAGATGCTCGGTGATACCCACGGTGGAGGCGTGAGAGCGGTGGCACATACTGAAAGCGTCATTGACGAACACGTCGGCCAGTTGGGCCAGGGCCTGCGCGAACGCCGGGTCATTCCGCTCATCCTCGGGGTACAGGCGAAGGTTCTCCAGGACCAGGATCTGCCCCTCAAACAGGCTCCTGGCTGCCTCTTCAACCTCAGAGCCAATACAGCCGTGTGCCAGTTTGACCGGTAGGTGCAGTTGCTGAGAAAGACGCTCCGCTGCCGGCGCCAGGCTCAGCACCGAGTCCTTATCCTTGGGGTGTCCCAGGTGCGAACATACGATGACCTTTGCCCGTTTACCCAGCAAGTAGGTGAGGGTGGGCAGGGCAGCCCGAATGCGGGAGTCGTCAGTGACGGCGTTCCCTTCGCGGTTCAGGGGGACGTTGAAGTCCACCCTGACCAGGACTCGCTTACCGCCGACGTCGATATCTCTTATGGTTTTCTGGTTCATCCGATCCACCTCCAGTTCTCTGTTTAGCTACAGAGCCCAGTTAGACTGCCACAAAACCTGCCGGGGACGCTTTCGCCCCGACACTATAAATCAGTGCGGCGTTTTTATCAAGCGCCAATGCTGCAGCAGGTGATACTTGACATAAAGTGCAGATAGTAGCAGGATCGGCGGTGGGCACTGTCGCGATCCACGAGGGCCTGCCAAGGGCCGCTGCTATTCGCGGGTCATCGTCCTGGTGGCTATCACGTCGGCCCCCGTCCCAAGGACGTCGCTGACCACCACGTCCAGCATGTTAATGGGAGCCTGCAGGGTGATGCCTCTTAGCTGCCGCATTATGCGGGGGAACAATCGCCTGGGCACCGACTTATCGGTTCGTACCGGGACGACCGCCCATCTGGCCCCCTCGATTCGGACGGTGGTGGTCAATATGCGCATGGGCTCAACCAATTCCTGAGTCACGAATTCTTCGGATCGCTCGCACTTGCTGCCTTCCATGGAGATGATCCTGTTGCCGTCGTGGACCACGTCTATCTCACATCCGATGGGACAGACAACGCAGACAAAGTGTTGCTGCTGGGCAGTCACGCTACTTCTCTCTTATGCTGACCCTGATGGGCTGCCTGATCTCAGTAAGCTTGCTCATGGGCACCTTCACTCTCAGCATCTCATTGGGTCGAGCATACGGTCTAGTGATCTTCGAGCCGGGAGGCTTCACCTCTACGGTGACAGGGTTTTCCACGGGCTCTGCCGCGCGTATGAACAGGACCAGGTCATCCTGAAAGCCGTAGCGCTGCGGGAACAGCAACCTCACGTTCTGCCCGGCCACAATGTCCACGGGCTGCCTGCTCTGGTGTAGGTCGCCTGCCGCATATCGCGCGGCGCAACGGCCGGCGGCCTCTCCCGTCTGTGCAACGTAGTCCACGAGATCGAACACCGTGGAGACATTGCCGCAGGCGAACACTCCGGGCACCGAGGTCTCCATTGTCTCCCTGGTCAGGGGGCCTCCAGTATCCGGACTGAGTTCGATGCCGGCCTTCCTTGATAGTTCGTTCTCCGGAATCAGCCCTACCGACAGCAACAGTGTGTCACATTGTATCACCTGCTGGCTTCCTGGTACCGGGTTGAGGGCGTCGTCAACCCTGGAGACGACGACTGCCTCCACCCGTTCCCTGCCCCTTATGTCGGTGACGGTGTGAGACAGGTGCAGGGGAATGCCGAAGTCGTTGAGGCACTGCACTATGTTTCTCTTCAGTCCGCCGGGGTAGCTCATTATCTCATATACCCCGATGACGCTGGCTCCCTCCAGCGTGAGCCTGCGCGCCATAATGAGACCGATATCACCCGAGCCCAGGATGACGGCCTGCCTGCCGGGAAGGTAGCCGTCAATGTTGACGAACCGCTGTGCTACACCGGCGGCAAAAATGCCGGCGGGCCGCGTGCCCGGTATGCCTATGCTGCCTCTGGTGCGTTCACGACAGCCCATGGCCAGGACTATGCTCCTGGCCTTGATCTGGAGGGCACCATGCTGGGGACTGAGCGTCGTTATGATCCTGTCGGGCGAGAGGTCGGTCACCAGTGTATTCAGGAGGCATTGCACATCTGTATGCTGCAACTCGTTGATGAGGCGCTCGGCGTACTCGGGTCCGGTGTAGTCCTGCTTGAACTGCTCCAGGCCGAAGCCGTTGTGTATGCACTGCTTGAGAATGCCGCCCAGTTCCTCCTCCCTTTCGAGGAGCACGACTCTGCTTGCGCCGCTCCTGCGGGCGTGTATGGCAGCGGTCAAGCCGGCAGGGCCGCTCCCTATGACAGCTACATCGGCTTCCATTATCATCTCGAGAGTCAGAAACCTGCTATCTAATTCTGGGATAATTGGTTATCTCAGCGATCCGGTTGTGCAGCGGGGAAAGGGCAGGGTACATTTTGACATAAACCTCCCTGAACAGCCGATCGTAGATGCGGGCATTGTCCGGTACAGGCTGGAAGGCGGCCTTGACCCTGATCATCCGCTCCACCGCCTCGGGAAAGCTCTTGTGCACTCCCATGGCCACGGCGGCATCGATGGCGGCTCCCAGTGCCGACAGATTGACAGTGTGTATCCTCATGGCCGGCAGGCCGAAGACATCGGCGGTGATCTGCATGATCTCGTCGCTCCTGGAACCACCTCCGCCGACCCTCAGTTCAGTTATTCCGTTGCCCGAGCGCCTGGCGATTAACTCGCCCAGTCTCCTCAGTTCGTAGGCGATTCCCTCTATGATGGCCCTGTAGACATGCGCTCTGGTGTGCTCGCCGGAGAAGCCGATCATGGCCCCTTTCGAAAGAGGGTCGTTCTCCCGGGGGTGCCAGTAGGGATGCACCAGCAGGCCCATGGAGCCCGGCGGGACGCCGAGTGTCTGTCTGTCCAGCAGGACTTCGGGGGTGACTCCCAGTCGTGAGGCCTCATCCTGCTCGTGCTTCCCGAATTCGTGCTTGAACCACGAGACCATCCAGTATCCTCTGCCCACAAAACCTTCCAGTGCCCAGTGCCCTGGAATGGCCGCTCCCCAGGTGAAGAAGTCCATCCTAGGGTGGGTAACGTACTTGCTGGAGAGTAGCTCAATCACGGCTGCGGTCCCGTAGCTGATTCCAGCTATGCCGGCTGTCGTCACCCCAGCCCCGAGCAACTCCGACTGCTTGTCCCCGGCACCTATGATCACGGGGAGACCCTGCGGTACGCCGAACCGGCACGCCCCCTCCTCTGAGACCGTGCCGGCGATGTCCACAGGGGAGACGAGATCAGGCAGCCTGGCACGCTCCACGCCGAGGACTTCATAGACGACCTTCCAGGGGTGCCAGCGAAGGCCCTTCAAGTCGATGGGGAATAGCCCTACGATCATCGAGGAACAGTCCTTGAAATCACCTGTCAGTGAGTGGAAGATGTGTGATGAAATGGTGAGAAACTTGAAGGTCCGTTCATAATTGTCGGGCTCGTGCCTTCTGAGCCAGTTGAACTTGGACCTTCTCTGATACTCCTTCAGTCTTTCGTACATTCCGGCCACCCTGAAGGCGAGGGAGACGGCCGGCCCGCCCGGCAACCTCAGGCCCTCGGTCTTGCGCTCGTCCAGCCAGGTGATGGCAGGGCGGATCGGAGTGCCTTGTTCATCGACCGGCACTATGGTGCTTCTGTGGGTGGTGATGGCAACCGCGACAAGGGTGTCTTCAGGTATTCCCGAATTCTGCACTACGCTTCTGGTTACGGCCTGCGTTATCTTCAGGTAGGCCCCGGCATCCTGTTCGGAGAAGTCCGGATGGACCGCGGAGTACGGGTTCACAGGCGCTGACTCAGCATGGACCTCGTTTCCGTTATCGTCGAAGATGAATGCCTTGATGTTCTGTGTGCCGCCATCGATGACCACAAAGTGCTTCATGTTCTCACCTACTTAGTCCTCTTGCTCAGGATATATGATCTCCCGTCGCTCTTGACCACATGGTGTCTTGCGGTGTCCATCTCCCTGCTGATTATCTCCACGATTCTGGGCATACAGAAGCCTCCCTGGCACCTGCCCTGTCCCGCCCTGGTCCTTCTTTTGACTCCATCGACGCTCCGGGCAGCAAGCGGACCGTGCAGTGCCCGAACCACCTCCGCCTCGCTTGTATCCTCACAGCGGCAGACGATGTGTCCGTATAGCTGATCATCACGAATAAGCTTGTCCTGGTCGTCCAGTTGCAGTTCCGCAAGGCGAACCTGTCTCTTTCTGACCGGATCGAAGTCTTCATTCGGGGAGGGCAGCCATTCATCCCTTGCTATTTCTCTGATCCTCTCAGCAATGGCCGGAGCCGATGCCAGCCCGGGTGACTGAATCCCCGCGGCATGCACGAGGCCCCGCACCTTGCGGGATGGCTCAATGATGAAGTCCTCCTTGTAGGTAGCTGCGCGGCATCCGGCGAACTGCGTGATTATCTTGCCTCTATCCGGCTTCTCGTACTCCGGCTTCAGCCGCTCGAGCAGTGGCGCAAATCTGGTATACAGGCTATCGCATCCCTCGGCAGTAGTGGCAACATCCTCTCTGTCGCAGACCTCGAAAGCCGTAGGGCCGAATTGAAGGTTGCCGTCAGTGGTGGGAATAATGCCTCCGCCCTTGGAATGCTTGCTCTCCCTCGATTCGGCGGCCATGCTGACCGGAGCGAACACCGTGCGGACTGGCTGATATGACTTGTCGAAGATGATGGTCTCTCCCTTGCGAGGATGAATGGTGAAGAACCTGTCGCCGGCATACTCCGCTATCCTGTCCGCATAGAGTCCGGCCGCGTTTATCAGGATTCGGGCCCTGACGGTGCCTCTGTCGGTATCAACAGCTCTGACGGCAGAGTCCTCGGTATGTATGCCCAGAACGCTGGTATCGAGGAAGATGCTGACACCGTTCGACAACGCGTTCTCAGCATAGGCTATGACCAACTCGAAGACGGAGATGATGCCCGTATTCCAGATGAGCACGCCCTTGGTGACATGCGGGACCAGGCCCGGCTCAACCCGGTCCAGGCCTTCCCTGTCCAGTAGCTTCGGTTCAGGGTCGTTGTGTTTGGCGGCCATATCCAGAACGTAGGGCAGCAGCTTCTCCTCCTCCTGGGTCTCTGCCACGATGAGTGTGCCGACGCGCCGGAAATCCACGTCCAGTTGACGTGCTGTCTCGTCCCACATGGCATTGCCCCTGTAGTTCATCTCCCACCTGAGTGTGCCGTACTCGGCCTGGATGGCCGGATGTATCATGGCGCAGCTATGGCTGGTCTGGTCCATGCCCAGGTCGTTATGCCGCTCGAACAAGGCGATGCTCAGATCGAACTGTGACAACTCCCGGGCCACTGCCAGTCCTATGACACCGCCTCCGACGATCACAACGTCGAATTCTTTGCCGGTGAGTTCCTCAGAAATCCTGCGCCGGGGCTTGAAACGCATCTTGCCCGGGAATACCAGGTCGTTTACCACTTCTCTAATGCGGTCGAAACCGGCAGCAAGGAATCCTGCCTGCACCGCAGTGTCATGCGAAGAGCATCGTCCGCTCAGCCGGGCGATGCCCTCTCCGACCGAGACGGCAGCCTGCTCACCAACTTGCTTCTCTATCTCACCGCGGATATCCCGCGCCAGCGTCCTGTCACCCTGCAATGATCATCTCCGCGACGAGTTCGGTCATGTATTTCATGTCGAGATCCGACAGCACAGATTTGCATGTGGGACAGGCTGTGACAAAGGTGCCGGCGCCGGTCTCCCGCAGTTGGTTCGTGCGCATCGAGGTAACAGCGTCCCTGAGATCGTGGTCTCCGATCTTGGCGCCGTACGCCCCGCCGCAGCAGCGGGTGTGCTGCCCTGAGTAGACCGTCTCCTTCAGGTCAAAGCCCAGGGCCCTGATGATCTCCCTGGGCACATCGGCCAGCGCCAGGTCATACGACAGGATGCAGGGGTCGTGGAAGGTAACGGCCCTGCTCCTCTTTCTGAAAGTCAGCCTTCCCTGCTTGATGAGACCATACAGGAACTGTGTAGTGTGCATGATCTCCACGTCTAGTTCGGTGCCTGTCTGCTCGAAGACCTTCGTCATCATCTTGACACAGGTGGGACAGTCAACGACCAGCCTCCGCACCTGCCTGCTATCGATTGCGGTTTTCATCTTGTGCGCCGCCTGCCTGAACCCATCCATGTCGCCCGCATAGTACAGAGGAGCACCGCAGCAGATATCGCCGCCCCCGAACTGCCTAACTTCAAGCCCTGACTTCGCAATCACCTTATCGGTGGCCTGTAACAGGGCTTCATCTTTATATGAGGAGCAAGAGATGAAATAACCTGTATCGCCGGATCCTTTGTCGATGATGGCGCGCTCTCCGTTGGGGTTGCCGAACTGCCTGTAGGTCTCCACCCTGTTCCTTACATCTTGCGGTATGGTCCCGCCGGCGAAGGCCTTGACTCTGGCCTCGTGTATGAACTCCCTCAGGTCATAATCGTCATAGATACAATGACTGCTGCACGCCCCGCACATGGCGCTCTGGAACATTAGATTCAGAAAGCCCTGTTCATCCTCCAGCAGGCCCTGCTGGTCATAGACTATGAGGCGAGCCATCTTCTGAGGGCTCAGGGTCTCTCTGCCCGTGGCCAGATATGTGGGGCAGCTGTATTTGCACATATCGGCGCACATGGCGCATCTGGCGATCTGCTCAGGCTCTTTGCTCTTCTTTGTCATCGACGAGTTTCCCTCTATTCAGTATGCCTTTGGGGTCGATGGCACCTCTAACCGATCTCAGAAGCTTCACCCCGCTGGCACCCAGCTCCCGTTCCATATACTGCATCCTCCAGAAACCGACGCCGTGGTGATGGCTGATCGATCCGTTGTTCCTGAGGGTAGCTGCCATGGCGGCATCCCAGGTGTCGCGGTAGTAACGCAGCGGGTCTTCGGGGATGCCTGCAAAGGTCATATAGAGACAGGCGCCCTCCGGGTAGAAGTGTGAGTAGTGGCCGGACACTTCCAGCACGCCTTCCACTGCCTTCATCGAGGCGACCATATCCGTATACAGCCTGGCGGCGTCCTTGAACAGGGCAGACACCTCGATTGTGTCGACCACCCCACCGTGTTGCATCAGGAGCGGGCCCAGGCCGATATCGAACCGTTTCTGCAGCCATATGTCGACCGGTTCGTCGCCTGCGGACTTGCCTCCGTTCTCTCTGGAGATACGCCTGATGACCTTGCCGTCCAGGGAGGTATATTCGCGTTCACCCTCGGATATGAAGATGGTGGTCACCTTTCTTCCTATGCCGGTGAAGTATCTCTCGCTCTCTGCTTCATCAAAGATCCTGACCACCGCGGGTCTAGCCTCAGCCCTCAGGATCCGGCGGACAACGTCAACGGCTACCTCGATGGAAGGGAAGACGAAGGACTGTTTGACGGTGAGCGCGGGCAGCGGGTGAACAGAGATGGTTGCCCGGGTCACAATGCCCAGCGCTCCCTCGCTGCCCAGGAACAGGTCTTGCAGTGAAGGCCCGACCGATCTCCGGGGCACCGGTTTGATGTTCAGCAAGTCGCCATCGGGCAGGACCACCTCCATGCCCATCACCATGTCCTCGATCTTCCCGTATTTGGTGGAGAACTGCCCGGCTGCCCGGGTGGCGATCCAGCCTCCCAGGGTGGAGCAGAACAACGACTGCGGAATATTGCCGGCCGAATATCCCCGGTGGGTCAACTCAAGCTCCAGATTTCCGCCCATGATGCCGGCCTCACACTCCGCCACCAGCGAGACCTCGTCCAGACTGAGGAACCTGTTCATTCTCTGCAGGTTCAGTATTATGCTTCCGTGCAGGGGGATTGCCCCTCCCAGCACTCCCGAGCCTCCGCCGAAGGGAGTGACGGGGACGCCGTAGTCGTTGGCACACCGTAGTACTTCCTGGATCTCGGCGGCCGATGCTGGCGAGACGATGGCCGAAGGCAGCGCAGGCAGTTCCCCCTTCTGAGAACGGAATATGCCGTATAGCCAGTAGTCCAGGCTGTATGAGATGAGGTCTGCTTCTCGGCGGGAGACATGCTCATCGCCGACGATCCGTCTGACGCTGTCTGGAAACCCCCTGGGGAGGGTGCCTCTCGGCGACATGAACGTCTTGACTTTCATCTCGCTCACATCATATCGGATTCTCCGCGGCAATACCAGAGGGGAGGGCATTCGGGACTGTCGAGACCATCCGGCTGAGCGATCGAGATCCCTCCCAGTTCCAGCAACCGGGGCCGACCGCCCGTGGTACGGCGTATGTACGCTATTCTGGAATGTGAAGCTTGAGAAGGTTTGAATGGATCGCGTGTCTATCGTGCAGGTCGGCCGGCCTCAGAGGGCCTTCGCCCATTCAACCGCGTTGACGAAAATCCGCAGACCGTCTCCATGGTCCCGGGGTGGCTCTCTGGTCCACCTCGGGTGCTGGGTCCAGCGCACAAAGCGTTCGGGGTGTGGCATCAGGGCGAAGATGCGCCCCGAATTATCACATATGCCGGCTATGTCAGCCAGCGAACCGTTGGGGTTATGAGGATAGCCCGGTGAGCGTCCCCGGTTCTGGTCAGTGTAGTACAGGACCGCGTTCAGGTTCTCGGCAACCCCGGTTGCGGCGAACACCTTGCCCTCTCCATGTGCAACCGGCAGATACATGTCGGTTATGCCGCGGGTGAAGATGCAGGGGGTGGCCTCGTTGACGTGGAGATGGACCCAACGGCACTCGAACCTGGCAGAATCGTTCGGGGCTATGGTCAACGACTGGCGAGTTATGTCCGGGCATGCCGGTAAGACCCCGGCTTTCACCAGGACCTGGAGGCCGTTGCAGATCCCCAGGATAAGCTTTCCCTCACCGACAAACCTGTGAAGCTCCTCTCCCAGCTTCAGTCTCAGTTCATTGGCCAGTATCTTGCCCGCTGAAATGTCGTCGCCATAGGTGAAGCCGCCGGGTATGACCATTATCTGGTGGTTGGCAAGCGGGTCCTTCAGGGAAACGAGTTCAGCAAGCAGGGCGGATTCCACAGTAGAGCCGGCCTGCTCGAAGGCATACGCCGTCTCGGCGTCACAGTTTGTCCCGGGGGCGCGTATTATCAGTGTACTTACACGGGTCATCGGTTGGTACCTACCAGCGGAGGGGCTTCTGCCAGGCCTCCTTCAGTTCAGCAAGTGAGGACGAGAGCACCGGGCTTCCAGCCAGGCCGTATACTACCAGACTCTGTTTCGCGGTGACCCGTCCGATGACGGCGAAGTCGACTCCGGTCAGGCTCTCCTCGAACGCGGCACTATCCTGGGGAGCCACCTCCACCAGAAAGCGCGTGTTCGATTCAGAGAAAAGCACGATGTCGTCACGAGATATCTCCTCGCCCAGCGGGACCTGCCTGAGATGGATTTCTATGCCCAGTTCGCCGGCGAATGCCATCTCGGCGGCGGCCACCCCGATGCCGCCCTCACTGCAATCATGACAGGCCCTGGCCAGGCCTGCCTCGGTGGCCGTGCTGAGGGCGTCCATCAGTTGCTTCCCTTTGCCGGGGTTCACCCTGGGCACATTGTTTCCGATGTAGCCATGAATGCCGTAGTAGTGCGAACCACCCAGTTCGTTCCAGGTGGTGCCCACGATATAGATGAGGTCGCCCTCCTGCTTGCAGTCCATGGAGATCGCCTTGTTGACATCGGGCATCACCGACAGCGCGGATATCAGCAGCGTGGGGGGAATGCAGATGCTTTCATGTTCGGTCTCGTACTCGTTGTACAGACTGTCCTTGCCCGAGATGAATGGAGTCTCATATCCAAGTGCTATGTCGTAGCAGGCCTGCGCTGCTCTGACCAGCCCGCCCAGTCTGTCAGGTTTATCCGGATTTCCCCAGCAGAAATTGTCGAGCAGGGCCACTCGGCGAAGGCTGCCGCCGACGGCAACGATCTGCCTCAATGCTTCATCTATTGCCGAGGCGGCCATCCAGTAGGGGTCGATGTCCCCGTACTTAGGGTTGATGCCATTGGAAACGATGACTCCCCTGTCTGAACCCAGTGTCGGCCTGATGATAGCGGCATCCCCCGGGCCATCAGCGTGCGCTCCCACCAAAGGTTTGAGGACGCTGCCGCCCTGCACCTCATGGTCGTACTGGCGTATGACCCATTCCTTGGAGCAGACGTTCCAGGAGCCCAGGATGCGCAGTAGGTCCTCGCGAAGGTCGAAAGGTTGCGGGAAGTCCGGCTCAGGGAATTGCGGCGGCTGCCATATCGCCTTTCGCTCGACCTGCGGCAGTCCGCCATGCAGGAATCTCATGTCCAGATCTGCGACCTGACTCGCTTCGTAGAACAGCTGGAGCCGCTGATCTCCTGTGAACTCGCCAATCACCGTGGCCTCCACGTCTTCGTTCCGAAAGAGCTCAATCAGTTGCTTGACCGTACCCGGCCGAGCGGCCAGTATCATTCGTTCCTGCGATTCTGAAAGCCATATCTCCCTGTAGGAAAGGCCGGAGTACTTCAGGGGCACTCGCTCCAGGTGGATGCGGGTCCCGGTTTCTCTGGCCATCTCCCCCACTGCAGATGACAGCCCGCCCCCGCCGCAATCGGTGACGCGCCGGTACAGTCCCAGGTCTCTTGCCTTGAGCAGCGCATCGGTCAGTTTCTTCTCCATGATGGGGTTTCCTATCTGAACGGAACTGGCGGAGACGTCCTCGGACTCCCTGGTAAGCTCCGCTGAAGCAAAGGTTACACCATGAATCCCGTCGCGTCCGGTCCTGCCTCCCACCAGGACGACCAGATCCCCGGGCTCCTGTTGACCTATCTGGGCCAGGGCGGTCGGTATCAGTCCCACTGTTCCGCAGAACACCAGCGGGTTGCCCACATATCGTTCGTCGAAGAGCACGGCTCCGTTGAGAGTGGGAATGCCGAGGCGATTTGCGTAGTCGGCGACCCCTGCACGAACGCCTCTGAAGACCCGTCGAGGGTGCAGGACTCCTTCGGGAAGCCCCTCATAGGGGAAGTCGGGCGGGCCGAAGCAGAACACGTCCGTGTTCATGATGGGTCTGGCGCCGAGGCCTGTGCCCAGCACATCGCGGATGACGCCGCCGATTCCCGTTGCGGCCCCTCCGTAGGGCTCCAGGGCTGATGGGTGATTATGCGTCTCCACTTTGAAGCAGACCGCATGGTCGCCGTCGAAGTCGATAACCCCGGAATTGTCCTGAAAGACCGACAGACACCACGGCTTGTTCAGTTCCTCAGTGACTCTCATGATGGTGCTCCTGAACAGGTTGTCGACAGTTATGCCGCCGAGTCTGATCTTGCTCTTGAAGGTCTTGTGAACGCAGTGCTCAGACCAGGTCTGTGCAAGGATCTCAAGCTCCACGTCGGTGGGATTGCGGCCCAGTGAGGAGAAGTGCTCCCGAATCGCCCTCATCTCCTCCAGATTCAGCCACAGCCCGTCCTTGCTTACCTCCATCAGTGCGTCATCGTCCGCGCCGAGCAGATCGACTCTGCGCAGGGCGAACTCGTATTTCACAGCTCTTGTGGAGATGGCCTCGCGCCCTGTGACGACATGCTGGATCACCGGATTGACCAGCAGCTTGTCACAGATCGATCGGATGTCCTCGTCCGAGAGGGCGCCCCACAGCAGATACGTCTTCGCCGTTCTGACTGACTCAACGGTGCTTATGCCCAGGTCCAGGATTCCCTTCTTGATGCTCTCCTCAACGGGGTCCATGACCCCGGAATTATAGGCAACCTCAATGACATGAACGCCCCTCGGCGCTGCTTCGGCCGCCCCGGCATAAGAGTATTCCTCAATGACAGGGTCGGCAAGCAGTTCCCGGCAGATCCTCTCTGCCTCGCCTTCATCCAGGGCTCCTTCCAGCAGATAGACGTCGTTGACCCCCACCCGGTCAGGGGCTGCAATCCCGAGGTCACGTATATCATCCTTGAGGGCTTCTCCGCGTGCATCGCGGAGGTCGCTCTTCACTGATACCTCAATCCGGTACAAGGGCTCTCCTTCCCATATTCATGCCTGTGCGTATGCAAGGCAGTAGTCATCAGGCTTACAGGATCGGGAGGTAGCGCTGTATCTCATAGTCGGTCACCTGAGTACGATAGCGGTCCCACTCGATCTTCTTGTTCTGGATGAAAGCCGAGAAGACATGGTCGCCGAGCGCTTTCCGCACCAGCTTGCTTTTCTCGGTCAGCTGTATGGCCTCCAGCAGACTGGCGGGCAGGGTACCTATCCCGCGTGCCTGTCGTTCCTCGGCGGTCATGTCATAGACATTCTCCTCCACGGGGTCGGGAACCTCGTATTCCTTCTCAATCCCTTCCAGTCCGGCCGCCAGGATGACGCTGAAGGCCAGATAGGGGTTGCAGGCGGCGTCAGGCGATCTCAGTTCTATCCTGGTGGATTTCTCTCCTCCGCGACGGTACTCGGGGACCCGAATCAGGTCGGACCGGTTCTGCCTGGCCCAGGAGATATACACCGGCGCCTCGTAGCCTGCCACAAGTCGCTTGTAGGAGTTGACCCATTGGTTGGTTACCGCTGTGATCTCGGCCGCGTGCTTGAGCAACCCGGCCACGAAGCATCTAGCCGTCCTTGACAGGCAATACTGATCATCCTTGTCGAAGAAGGCATTTCTGTCGCCCTTGAACAGCGACTGATGCACATGCATGCCGCTGCCGTTCATGCCGAAGACTGGTTTGGGCATGAAGGTAGCGTAGACGCCGTGTCGCAAAGCTACCTGCTTCACAACCAGCCTGTACGTCATTACGTTGTCGGCCATGGTCAGCGCGTCTGTGTAGCGCATGTCTATCTCATGCTGGCTGGCCGCGGCTTCGTGGTGGGCGTATTCAACGGCGATGCCCATCTCATCCAGTGCGAGCACCGTCTGTCGCCGCAGGTCGGTGGCCACGTCCATGGAGGTCATGTCGAAATAGCCCCCCGCGTCCAACCCCTGTGTGCCTCTTGAGTCCTGGAAGTAGAAGTATTCAAGCTCGGGGCCCACATTGTAGGTGTAGCCCATGTCCGTGGCCCGGTTCAGGTTTCTCTTCAGCACCTGTCTGGGATCTCCCTCAAACGCTCCCCTGGTGGGTTTGTGAATGTCGCAGAACATCCTGGCCACACCATGGTCCTCGGTTGGCTTCCACGGCAGCAATCGCCAGGTGCTTGGGTCGGGCACGGCCACCATATCGCTCTCGTCGATGCGGGCAAAGCCCTGAATCGAAGACCCATCAAAGCCCATCCCTAGCTCCAGCGCGCCCTCGAGTTCCTCCACAGTGATGGCGAAGTCCTTCAGGTTGCCCAGGATATCTGTAAACCATAACTGGATGAACTTGACTTCATGCTCCTTGGCCATCCTCAGCACATACTCCGCGCCTTCTTCGCTGCTTCTGGTCTCCATTGTTACCTCCTTATCGTTGTTTGGGTACTTGTGCAGGCTGCTATTGGGCGGGCCTACGACGGACCTCAGGCGTGCAGCCAGGGAGGAAATGGCCTGATATCTCTGTGCCCTGCTGTCTCCTCGGGGGTGTGACGTACAGGAGAGCAGGGGCGAAGCTGAAGCGGTGAAGAACCTGCAGTCAGTATCTGCCAGTGCACCACGAGCATGTTGTTTGCGTAGTCTATGGGTTTCTACGCAGTCTCACGGATAGCTGAGACCGCCGTGGAGGCCGGTACCCGCAGACGTCGCTCCTGGCGATGGTCTTGTGCGCAGGAGGTACCGGCATCATAGGATTGCTGCTCAAGAGCATTATAGCACCGCGGCATAATCCTCCGCAACCGCCCTTAGCATGCCGGCCGTGCGCGATAGACTCAGCCGTCCGTGCCGAATGATGGGAGGGCTGCCCTGGGCCTGCCCCTGGGGCTGTATGCTATCATTGGGTTGGGATCGTGGTCCGGGCAGGAGTCAGATTCTGGCAGCATCGTATGACAGCGGACAGACCATGGTATAGGGCCTGGCCCGAGGGCGTCCCAAAAACGCTTGACTATCCGGACATCCCACTCCAGGATGTACTATCCGCGTCGGCGGCAAGGTGGCCCGGGAGCACTGCCTTCAGCTTCGGTAACCAGAGGTTGACCTATCGGCAACTCGACGAGTCAACCGACCGCCTGGCCGCCGGGCTTGATGACCTGGGAGTTCGGGCCGGTGATAAGGTCTTGCTTCTGCTGTCCAATAGCCTGGACTTCGTGGTCAGCTACTATGGAATCTTGAAAACCCGCTGCACGATTGTCACCGTCAACCCGCTGTCCCGGCAGGCGGAGTTGAGGCACGTGCTTACCGATACCGGGGCCATCGCCCTGATGACTTCGGGCAAGAGTTATCGTGTCGTTCAGGACGCACGGTCCGGAACTCCACTGAGAACGGTGATCCTGACCGACGCTGGTGACTGCGAGGGAGTGGTTGATCTGAGAAGGCTCATGGACAGTTCTCCATCGGTCAGACCTGCTTCTTCTCTGACGCCACAGGATGAGGTGGCTGTGGTGGTCTATACTGGGGGAACCACTGGAATGCCCAAAGGGGTCATGCTTACCCACCGGAACCTGGTGGCCAATGCCATGCAGAACTCTGCCTGGTTTGGCTGGAACCATCAGGACGTCATCATGGGTGTACTGCCCTTCTACCACAGCTGGGGAGGCTGCACCTGTCTGAACTCGCCTCTCTACAGTGGCGCCAGGGTCGTCGTCATGTCGCGGTTCGATGCCGAGGAGCTTCCGGCAGCAATCGAGAGGGAGAAGGCAACAGTCATGTACGGCGCAGCATCCATGTTCACCTCCCTGCTGAGCAGCCCGGCTATCACCGGATATGATCTCTCCAGCCTCCGCTACGTTAAGAGTGGCGCCATGGCCGTGCCTGATGAAATCAGGGCCCGGTGGGAGCGAGTGACGGGAGTCAGCATGGTTCTAGGCTATGGGCTGAGCGAGGCCTCTCCTGAGACGCACAACTCGCCGCCGCAGAGGGTCAAGGCCGGCACCATCGGCATACCGGTCATCGACACCGAAGCCCGCATTGTTGACGCTGAGACGGGGGAGGCTGAACTGCCGGCCGGTAAGCCGGGAGAGCTGATCATCAGGGGGCCGCAGGTTATGAAGGGCTATCTTAACCGTCCCGATGACAGCCGAGAGGCACTGCGCGATGGGTGGCTCTACACGGGAGATCTGGGGATGATGGACGAGGAAGGCTACTTCCGCATCCTGGATAGAAAGAAGGAGACCATAAAGTACAAGGGCTACACCATCGCTCCGGCTGAAGTTGAGGCGGTTCTGTACGAGCACCCTGCCGTTAGGGAGTGTGCGGTGGTAGGCAAGCCGGATCCTCTGGCAGGCGAGGTGCCCAAGGCCTACGTTGTGCTCAAAGCTGGCTGCACGGTTACGGCCGCTGAACTCATCGAGTTCTGCGCCGAGAGGATCTCTCCCCACAAACGCATACGGAATGTCGAGTTCATCGAGGAAATACCCAGGACTCCCGTGGGCAAACCGCTGCGCAGGGTGCTGCGCGACCGGGAAAAGCCCGGGGACTCCGGGTAAGGCCGGATACTGCTAGCGGCCGGAACAGAACAATGATTGCCCTGCCGCCTGCTCCGGCTTCACCGTCTGTTGTGCCGGGTTGTCTGAGTCAGGACACGGTGTCTCACCCCGACCAGCGCGACGCGGTCACCGTTCATGATCGTCTGAACCGCCATGGCCAGCGATTGCGCTCGGGAGGCGGACACCACGCATCGAAATCGTCGGGCGTCTCGATGATAATGGTATGGCCCTCCTGGCGGGCCTTTACTTCCGGAGGTAGATATCCCTCGAAGCGGCGGATCTCCCAGAACTGCATCTGGTCCGGAAAACGTACCAGCAGCCTTTCCTTTTCTCTTGAGATCTTTGCCTCGCGCCGTCCGTAGACGAGGTCAATCCATCTCCTTCTGCCCAGGTCATACTGGTTCTCAACGGGCTGTTGCAGGAAGAAGTCGGGCTGTCTTCTGCCGGCGTGTTCATAGAGCGTACGCATTACAGCACGGGCAACGAAAAGCTCGTCATCGCTGAACTCGTCCTCTGCTGCCAGGTGTTGCATGTACAGCTTCGAGAACCAACGGAATATGTGATTATCGAATTCCAGGATGCTCTTGAGTCTCTTCTTCTCCTGTCCGGTCGAGGCGAAATGGACATCAAAGTCGATCCGCTTAACGCGCGATCTTGCCCAGTCCCGAAGCCTGGGCTCATTTGAGGACATCAGTATTTGCGGCATGTCCGAGCTTGATGTCCACCAGGTCTCCCAGTATGACTTGATCACATCGGCTGCCCATGGTTTGCCTGAGAACTCCACGTCGTCAAAGGTCAGCGGGAAGACGGTACCTATGGCGGCGGCTCCCTTTATCTTTCGGCGGGTGAACTCCTCCCTGCGCAAAGGCTCAATGTCCTGACCTGTAAGCAATCTCAAGGCGAAGCGGAAGAAAGTTGTCTTGCCGTTCTGGGACGGCCCATACACATATAGAAACCGAGGGCCTTTGGGGTCTGCCTGGCCGTAGGCCAACCGTCTTCTGCGCATATATTCGTTGGCAAACGGCGAGAAGAAGACGTAAAGCAGCGCCTCGAACATACTGGCTTTGGCGAACTTGGGGTCAGGGCTCTTGGCCAGGTCCACCGTATGTATGTAGCCTTCGAGGTGTTCCAGTGCTGTGTTGACTTCCGCTCTATCAGCGGGTGGTTGGGATAGATGGGCTATGGTGCCTTGCAGTCCCAGCCGGAGTTCACATCTGTCTGGGTCGATGCGCATCAAGGGTATCCCGTAGGTGACATGTACATGGTTGATGAAGGCCGAAGCCCGCAGTGTAGCCTGATTCCCCGCCGTGGAGGGAGACAGAGGTTTCAGAAAACGTTCCAGTTCCTTTCTGGCAGCCGGTGCCTCCGGCAGCTTGACGGTCACGACACTGGCCTCAGCCGTGTCTGAGGTCAGCAGGGACTGGATCGACATCTCCCGTAGCACCTTTGCCGTCTCGAGTTCAGAGGCGGGCAGGGCTGTCCCCTTCAACCAGACCTCAATCAACTCCCGCCTGGAGTCGCCGTGATGCTCCTTAAGCAGCCTGGTCAGGTCGTCCATGAACAGAGTGCAGTTCCTGGCGTGCGAACGATAGTCCCGTAACACCTGGTCGAGGAACTCGTGATTGGCGGGAAGATCGGCATACCAGGCGTAGTTGACCTGCGTTGCCTTGCGGGCCGTGTCGGTAAGGTTGGCGGAAGTCTGTATTATGCGCGAACTCTCAGAGCTATCGAGTATGTACAGCTTGGTATGTATACTGCGACGCGGGACCAGTATGCGCAAAGAACCGGCCTCCACACGTGCAGCCAGCAACTCCAACACTTCCAGGGGCTTGTCCTGAAGTTCCTGCCGCAGGGCGGGCTCCGTCATATCTTCGCCCACGACAATCTCGATCTCCTGGTAGCCGCGCTTCTCGAAGAATTCCCGCAGCAGGTCGGACGACACCACATAGGAGACGGCGCGCATTCTCGTGAAGCCGTCAAAGAGTGACTCGAAATCGTGCCGGCGGGCGATAACGCGCGTTTCGACATCGCCTATGCCTCGAAAGAGGCTGCCCTGCAAAGCTGTGCTCTTCACTTGGCCTGTCAGTGCCCCGGGTTCCTCCCTATTGTACAACATCTCAATCATCCTATTCTGCGTCGGCAGGCTGTAATAGCCAGGAAAAGGGGGCGCTTCGATGTGATCTGAAACGCCCCCAGGTATTACTACTGCCCTGTCAACCGATGATGATTGTCGCTCTCTAATGCTCCTCAGAGGCACTTGTACAGGTGTGCTCTACCGCCCGGCGAGGTCGAAGCGGTCAAGATTCATCACCCTGTTCCAGGCGGCCACGAAGTCCTGCACGAACTTCTGGCCGGAATCCTCACATCCGTAGACCTCGGCCAGCGCACGCAATTGCGAGTTGGAGCCGAAGATGAGGTCCACGCGGGTGCCGGTCCATTTGAGCTTGCCCGTTGCTCGATCACGGCCCTCGAACACTTCGCTGTCCTTCGAGGTGGGCTTCCAGGTCGTGCCCATGTCAAGCAGGTTGACGAAGAAATCATTGGTGAGGGTCTCGGGCCGCTCGGTGAAGACTCCGTGCCGGGCCTGTTCGTAGTTGGCATTCAGGACACGCATCCCGCCGATGAGAACCGTCATCTCAGGCGCGGTCAGTGTCAGCAATTGAGCCCGATCCACCAGCAGTTCCTCTGCCGATACGGCGTACTTGGTCTTGAGGTAGTTGCGGAACCCGTCCGCGACCGGCTCGAGCACCGCGAAGGACTCCACATCGGTCTGTTCCTGCGACGCATCCGTACGCCCCGGCGTGAATGGAACCGTCACATTGTGTCCGGCCTTCTTCGCCGCCGCCTCGACGCCAGCGCAACCACCCAGGACGATCAGGTCGGCCAGCGACACCTTCTTGCCACCGGTCTGCGACTGGCTGAACGCCTTCCGGATATCCTCTAGCTTGTGCAGGATCCTGGCCAGCTTGTCCGGCTCGTTGACCTTCCAGTCCTTCTGCGGCGCAAGACGTATCCGAGCCCCGTTGGCACCGCCCCGCTTGTCGGAGCCACGGAACGTGGATGCCGACGCCCAGGCGGTCGACACCAGTTCCGAGATGGATAGGCCTGAGTTCAGGATCTTGCCCTTGAGGTCTGCGATTTCCCGCGCGTCGATCAGCTTATGGTCGACAGCCGGCACCGGGTCCTGCCAGATCAGTTCCTCCGCCGGGACCTCCGCACCGAGATAGCGCGAGCGCGGGCCCATGTCGCGGTGGGTCAGCTTAAACCAGGCCCGGGCGAAGGCATCCGCGAACTCCTCCGGGTTCTGCTGGTACCGGCGTGCGATCAGCTCATATATGGGGTCGAAGCGCATCGACAGGTCCGCGGTGGTCATCATCGGGCGGTGCTTCTTGGACGGGTCGTGAGCGTCAACCACCATGTCCTCGTCAGCCACGTCCTTGGCCAGCCACTGATAGGCACCGGCTGGGCTCTTGACCAGCTCCCACTCGTATTTGAACAGCGTGTTCAGATAGCCCATGTCCCATCTGGTGGGTCTCGGTTTCCAGGCCCCCTCGATGCCGCTGGTGATGGCATCGCCAGCTTTGCCGGTGCCGAAGTTGCTCTTCCAGCCCAGACCCATCTCCTTGATTGGAGCCGCCTCCGGCTCAGGACCCACATGGGACGCCGGGCCCGCGCCGTGGCACTTGCCGAACGTGTGTCCGCCCGCGACTAGGGCGACCGTCTCTTCGTCATTCATCGCCATGCGGCCGAACGTCTCTCGAACGTCACGGCCGGAGGCCACGGGATCGGGGTTGCCGTTCGGCCCCTCCGGGTTCACGTAGATGAGACCCATTTGAACAGCAGCGAGCGGATTCTCGAGTTCCCTGTCGCCGGAGTAGCGCTTGTCGGCAAGCCACTCGGCCTCAGAGCCCCAGTAGATGTCCTCTTCCGGCTCCCAGACATCCTCGCGCCCGCCGCCGAAGCCAAAGGTCTTGAATCCCATCGACTCCAGGGCGCAGTTGCCGGCCAGGACCATCAGGTCGGCCCAGGAGATTCTGCTGCCGTATTTCTGCTTGATCGGCCAGAGCAGGCGGCGCGCCTTGTCCAGGTTGGCATTGTCCGGCCAGCTGTTGAGGGGCGCCAGGCGCTGGGAACCGGATCCTGCGCCCCCACGACCATCGCCCTTTCGGTATGTACCTGCGCTGTGCCAGGCCATCCGGATGAAAAGCGGCCCGTAGTGGCCGTAATCGGCTGGCCACCAGTCCTGCGAGTCGGTCATAAGTGCATACAGGTCCTTCCTCACGGCCTGCAGATCGAGTTTCCTGAACTCCTCAGCGTAGCTAAACTCGTCGCCCATCGGATTGCTCAGCGTGGAATGCTGGTGGAGTATCTTGAGGTTCAGCTGCTTGGGCCACCAGTCACGGATCGAGGGGCCACCCCCGGAGGTGGCTTTGCCGGCGCGGCCCGTTACCGGGCACTTGTTATCTTCACTCATGGTGTTCTCTCCTTTCATTGTCTGGACTCAGGCATCATGTCACCGAGGCAGTAATATGATACCATTGACCGCGCCTTCTGGTGTGATATAATAGTCATGTAAGACTCAGATCCGGGCAATACTGGGCCGGGTGGGCCGGCAAGCGATGGTGAGGGGGCGAATATCATGCCGTGCAGAATTGGAATAACCACAGACCCGGAAGGGATGAGGGATTACTGGCAGCACCAGGCCCCGGGCTTCACGAACTGGGAGATACTGAGCATGTTCAGAAGTGAAGCAGCGGCCAAGGAGTATGAGACAGGTTACGCCCTCAGAAACCGATGTGATGCTACGCTGGGAGGGTTCGAGGGGCCTCGCACAGCACGGGAAGCCAAGACCCAGTATGACTGGTGGTACGTCTACCATTTTGACTATACGGCTGCTACGCCCTGATCGCATTCTGGGCAGACTGGATTCCGTGGACACCATACCGGTTAGCTCTGCTCCAATCAGGCACCGGGGCTCCCGACTTACGGATTCCGAAACCAGGCATCGTAGCGATGCTTGTGGGGTACTCGCCAGCCTATGCAGCGGCATCTTGTTGAAAGCCCCTGATCACCTTCAGGTTGGGAAAGGGATAATGCTCAGCATTGTTGGTGAGTAGGGGGGCATTCAGCTGTAATGCCGTCGCCCCGATGATAGCATCGGCAATCCCGACAGTGACACCTTTCACGCGCAGGACTCCCAGCATCGTGCCCGCCCTGCGGGCAATGGGGATATCAACAGGGACTGAGACTAGGCCGTCCAGAAAGGCATTGGTTGCCTCACCTTCATCGGGTTTCATGCCCTGATAGATCTCAAGATGGGTAAGCGTGCTTATAGCCAGGAGGCCTTCGCTGCCCCAGTGCTCAAGGAGGTGCCGCGAATACTCACGTTCCCTAAGGAAATCAATGACAATATCAGTATCTACTATACAGGTAACGCCCTTGACACTACTGCTTTGCATCAGAGTTTCCCAATCGTTCCAGACGCCCGTTGTCTGACTTTCTGATAGAGCGAACGTAGGCAGTGGATTCCTCAGGAGTAGCCAGGTCAGGGTGATTCTTACGCTTCCAGGCGCCGAAGCCTTTCTCGAGGGCTACCGCCTGCTTCTGGTAGGCTATGTAGTGCTCCACAGCGTGAGTGAGGAAGGAGCTTATCTCCCCGCGGGGCACGATAGACCGTATTTGGCCCGCCAGCTCCCCAGGCAGCGTTATCGACATCTTCTCTGTCTTTGCCTTACCTCCCATTCCTTCCTCCTTTCTGCGATGATGCTTCATACTAATAGTACTACCAATGGTCTTACCCCGTCAAGAGTGGCTATACGATGATACTCCAAACTACTCCGAGGTATTGCAGCATTCAACTGCGACGGCGTCACGTAGACGACTGCATGGGCGGTAACGGCCGTGACGCGCGTCTCTGGCGTTGTTTGACTATGGTGCCGGCATGCGGCTAGGATATGGGGTATGTCCCCGGGGGCGAGGCGTCAATGGGCCGATGGCGAAGAACAGGCATGGGACAGGCTCGGGCTGGCCGCTCCTGCTGATGTCTGCTCCCGGGCGGGAGCGTCCTATGATGACCGCTCCGGCGCGTATAGCCTCAAAGTGTTCAGCGCCGCCATAACGGTCAATCCGGGGCAGCGAGAGATCAGTGGCTCGGGTGCTCTCAGTGACATGCTCCTGGGAGGTCTTTCCTCCTATTCGCGCCTGTCCATACTGTGGTATCTGGCGCAGGCACAGGACATTCCGGACTCCGGCATCTTGAAGAATCCCCGAGACCTGCCGGGCGGGCTCATCTTCTCACGGGGCTCGCATGCCCTGCCCCTGGAGAGACTGGCAAGCGAGTATGGCCATGACGGTGCTGCATTCGTGAGCAGGGGAGTATCGCTGGGTGGGAAGCCGTGCGACTATCATGACGCCTCCGTCAAGCTGTATCCATTTCCACGAGTCCCGGTGCTGCTGGTGCTCCGGCTGAGGAGCTATGAGTTTCATGCCGAGGCGTTACTGCTGCTGGACTCCACCTGCCGGCATCACCTGCCGATGGATGTAGTGTGGTCTACCGCCATGATGTCGGTCCTGGTCATGTTGTGAATTCTCTGGTCCATATATGGTGGACTCCTTAAGAGTTCCACGTGGATAGGCCGGTAGACAACGGCAATAGACGTTACAGGAACACGTCGGTCTGGTATCATGGTAGGGTGCGCAGAGGCAAGCACCTCCGGAAACGGGCATAGGGTGCCCCTCAATCGGAGCGTCAGGTAAATGGAGGTCAGAACATGAAGAAATATGATGTCATCGTGATCGGTTCAGGGTGTGGGATGAATGTCGTTGACGGGGCGGTGGCCCACGGGCTGAGCGTGGCGCTGGTGGATAAGGGCCCGTTGGGTGGCACGTGTCCTAACACGGGCTGTATCCCCTCCAAGATGCTCATCTCCGCGGCCGAGAGGATCGCTGAGATAGAGGAAGCGAGGGCAATGGGCGTTGAGGCGGAGGTAAGAAGCATCGACTTCGGCTTCATCATGGAGCGCATGAGGAGATTTGTTCGCGACAACCAGGCGGAGATGAGGCAGGGCCTGGCCGAGGTGGGGAGCCTGGACCTGTACGAAGGCGTGGGGCGGTTTGTGGGAGACTATACTCTTGAGGTCAACGGCGAGACGGTCAGGGGCGATAAGGTGTTCATCGCCTGCGGCTCGCGTCCCTTCGTACCGCCGATCAAGGGTCTGGAGAGCGTGGACTATCTCACCAATGAGACGTTATTGCAGGTAACGGCAAGGCCGGAGAGTATCATCATCATCGGCGGCGGCTACATAGCGGTTGAGTACGGGCATTTCCTGGCGGCCATGGGCGTCAAGGTAACCATGCTGGAGATGGCGGATCGCCTGATTCTTTCGGAGGAGCCCGAGATAGCTGAGCTTCTGAAGAAACGGCTGAGCCAGCGCATGGACATTCATACCGGGGTGCAGGCCGAGGAGTTCAAGGAGGATGCGAGCGGAGTTGCAGTCACAGTCAAGGATGTCAAGGCAAGCAGCAAGAGTGACATCAAGGCGCAGAGGGTCTTGGTAGCGGTGGGCCGGAGGTCCAACGCGGATACACTGGCGCTTGACAAGACGGGCGTTGAGATCGATCAGAGAGGTTTCGTCAGGGTAAACGAGTACCTTGAGACCACGAAGAAGAACATATTTGCGGTCGGCGACAGCAACGGTCAGCAAATGTTTACCCATGTAGCCAACGTGGAGGCCTCGCTGGCTGCCGATAATGCCATCAATGGCAGCAAGACAAAGATGGACTACAGCGCTGCTCCCCACGCCGTCTACTCACATCCCCAGATTGCGTCCGTGGGCCTGACCGAGGAAGCTGCCAGGAAGGAACATAAGGTCATGGTGGGCAAGGCCCGGTATTTCGACGTGGCCCAGGGCGAGGCGATGATGGAGAAGGACGGCTTCGCCAAGGCCGTTGTCGAGGCACACAGCCGAAAGCTGCTAGGATTTCACCTCATCGGCCCCTATGCGCCTGTCTTGATCCAGGAGGTGATCAACGCCATGGCGTCCGGCGGCGGCATTGACCAGATACAGACGGGCATACATATTCACCCCTCGATCACCGAACTAATACCTGTGGTGCTGAGTAGCCTCGAGGATGCAGCTTGACGGCTCCTTGAAGGGCATGCCGCGGCGTATGATCAGGGAATACGAGTCTGCCCTCGCGGTTCGGCGGCTCGAGGCTGAGCCCCAACACGCGGGGAAGCGTCTCTGCCCTACCTCCCTTCCTTCTTCTCGTCAGCGTAGAAGCTCTTGAGGCGTCTCGCCATCTCCTCCAGGCGCTTATCGACCAGATAGTTGATGGTGTTCTCAGGATAGGTGCCATCCTCCTGTTTCTCACCTGCGGGCACGCCGGTCAGTATCTCGACGCCCTCATCGATGGTCCCGGCCGAGTAGATACGAAACCGGCCCTGCCTTACCGCCTCGACCACTTCCTCCCGCAGCATGAGATTCCTCAAGTTCTGGCGTGGTATCAGCACCCCCTGGTCGCCGCTGAGCCCTTTGGCCTGGCAGACCTTGAAGAAGCCCTCTATTTTCTGGTTGACGCCGCCAATGGGCTGAATCTCGCCCTTCTGGTTAACCGAGCCGGTTACAGCTATGCCCTGCTTCAGGGGTCTGTCGGCCAGGCTGGATAGAACGGCGTATAGCTCGGCGGAGGAGGCGCTGTCCCCTTCCACGCCCTCGTAGGATTGCTCGAAGCAAAGGCTGGCCGAGAGCGACAGGGGTTTGTCCTGGGCATACTTCCAACCCAGGTAGCCGCTGAGTATCATGACGCCTTTGTTGTGTATCGGGCCGCTAAGCTGGGATTCCCGCTCGATGTTGATGACGCCGCTGCGTCCCAGGAAGGTCTTGGCGGTGATTCTGGACGGCTTGCCAAAGCTAATGTCGCCCAGGGCGTAGACGGTCAGGCCGTTGACCTGGCCCACCACGTCCCCTTCGGCGTCTATCATGATGGTGCCGCGGTCTATCATATCTCGGATCCGTTCTTCGATGAGGTTGTGCCTGAACAACTTCTCCTCGATGGCCTTCTGCACGTGACTCGCCGAGATGAACCTGGCATTGTCCCGTGATGCCCAGTAGTTAGCTTCCTCGATCCAGTCCTTGATCTGGGCAAACCTTGAGGACAGCCGCTCCTGGTCCGCGACTATCCGGGCGGAGTACTCCACGACCTTGGCGACGCCGCTGGGGTCAAAATGCCTGGCCTGGCATTCCTCACAGCACCCGGAGAGAAAGGCGGCATAAGCCAGCATGTTCTCCTCGGTTTTTTCGATCTGAGAGTCGAAATCAGCCTTGACCTTGAATATCTCCCAGAAGTCTTCATCGTATATCGAGAGCATCTGGTAGAGCAGAGCGTCGCCGGTAAGCACCACCTTTATCTTCACAGGCATCGGTTCTGGTCTGAGCCCCTGAGGCGCGATCAGCCCGAATTGCTCAAAAGGGTCCTCTATTCTCACCTCTCCATTCTTGATGGCACGCTTGAGTGCCGGCCAGACGCCGGGATTCATGAGCACGTCCTTCATACTGAGTAGCACATAGCCACCGTTGGCCTTGCTGAGCGCCCCCGCTTTGAGCATGGTGTGATCGCTCAGGTAACCGCCGAGCAGAAAGCGTCTCTCAATCTTGCCGAACATGTTGCCGAAGTTGGGGTTGCTCTCCAGGACCACCGGAGGCCCCTTGGTCGCGCTGTTGTCCACGAAGACGTTCACCTGGAAGGGCAGGAAGGGGTCTCGTCCACTCATTGCCTGGCTGACCGGGACTCCCAGCAGGGGGTGTGCCGGTTCTTCGGTGCTCTTGAATATCTCCAGGTTATCCAGGACGTACGCTTTGAGATCGGTGAGATACTGAGTCACCTTGGGCCAGTCGGAGTGGTGCTCGAACAAGTGCTTGAACAGACCGGAGACGGTGTACTCGCCGATGTCTTTGTCCACCTTCTGCATTCGCTCCAGGGCTTTAGTCTGAAGCTCGCCGGCGGTTTCGAAGCTGGCCTGCAGTTTCTTCCTTAACTCAGCCTGTCTGGCTTCAATCTGCTTCCTGACATCTTCCTCCAGGGCAAGGTATTCCTGTTCCTGCATGGGGCGGTCCTCTTTCATGGGAATCAGCGCCGGGCCCGAGGGAGTCATCTGCAGTACAAAGCCCTGACTGCGGGCCTCGCCGGATATCTTCTGAAATATCTTCTGCTGCTGGGCCTGCACCTCTTCAACGGTCTTCTGCTTCTGATGCTTGTACTCGTCGCTGGAGAAGGCCTGCCCGAGTCCGTGACGGATCTTGTTAAGCAGGTCCGTGATCTCGTCGCGGAAGGCTTTGGCCTGGCCCTGGGGCAGGCTGGCTATCTGAGGACTGTCGGGCTCCCTGAAGTTGTAGAGGTAACACCAGTCATTGAGATCGAACGTCTGGCCCCGGGTCTCGCGCTCCTTGATGACTCTCTCAATGTAGGCCTTCACCATGCTCGTCTTTCCGGTCCCGGTGAGCCCGGCGACGTAGATGTTGTAGCCTCTGTCGGCCATGTTCATGCCGAACTCAACGGCTCGCGTTGCCCGGTCCTGGCCGATGAACTCCCTGAGCGGGGCCAGGTCGCCCGTACATTCGAAGTCGAACAGCTTGGGATCGCATTCCCAGCGGAGCTTCTCAACCGGCACCTCGTGTTTCTTCAGGTCCATAGCTTCCTCCTTGTGACCGTTTTGGGCAAGCAGAGTGTATCAGAATTTCCAGCAGGTCACTATCACCGCCGACTTACGGGAGGATTGCCTGCATAGGCGTTCCTGCTCGGATAAGCGGCGTTGCCGGACAGACCGTATCTTTCAAACTTCTGGCTCATCAAGTACAATATGAGCAGTCGGCCAGATCGACGGTTCCTCTGCCCGACAGGCTGGACCCAGTGCGGGTTCCTGAACTCGACACCGGTAAGGGAGCCGTCAGCGAACGAGAAGGTAACGGAGGCGATAGATGAACACCATTGAGAGAGCGTTGATGCATGCCCTGTTCACCCATCTGCACCACAACATCGATCGAGCGGTTGATTTTGCAGCGTTTGGGGAGCTAAACCGCATGGTCAGTCGAAGCTGGCCGGGGGCGCTGGTTGTGGGGCCGGGAGATGATGCTGCCGTGGTTCGGGTGCCCGGGTGGGAAGGCTATCTTGTAGCCAAACAGGAGAGTCATTGTTCTCCCTGTGTGCCCCGGCCTTATGATGCCGCTGCCACGGGAGCCGGGGGCGCCATGCGGGATATCACAGCCATGGGCGGCAGACCGCTTTTCCTGATGGATTTCATAGGCACGAGACCGCTGGAAGAGGAGGTACTGGTGGGGCCGTGCGGCTTCGCAGGCAAGTGCACCTGCGGGAAATGCAGGACGATGACCAGCCAGGAGAGATTGAACCTGATGGTGCGGGGGATTAGGGACATGTGCGAGGCCATGGAAGTGTTCGTTATTGGAGGGGGGCTTTCCACCTCTTTCAGCGACATAGTGCCGGCGGTGGTGGTGGCGGTCATCGGCAAGCTGGTCACCGAGGCACCGCTAACCAAGCCGGCCAAGGCAGCAGGAGACAGGATCATCCTGATTGGTGAGACGGCCGATGATGGGAACGACACTTTGTACAGAGCGGGGCTGGTCAGAGAGATGCGGCCGGCCAGAGCCCTGTTCGAGCAGGAGAGGACCACTCTCGAGGCCACTCTGGCTGCCTTTGAGGTGGGCGGTATCCATGCCTGTTCCGATCTGGGGGCGGCCGGCATCGGGGCTGGGATCTGCGAGTCGGCCAGATATGGCGGCCTCGGGGCGAGGGTAGACCTGTCGGCGGTGCCGGTCAGCGTAGGAGGGCTGACTGCCGAGGAGATCCTTATTTGCGAGACTCAGGCCAGGATGGTGCTACAGGTCGCTCCCGACAAAGCCGATGAGATGATGTCGGCCATCCGGTCACGAAACGGTGTCGCCGCAATAGTCGGTGAGATCAACGACGACGACAAAGAGGTCTTCGAGTACGACGGGCAGGTCATAGCCTCTATTCCCAACAAGCCCTCTGCCGAGATGCTGGAGAGCTTGACGCAGAGATGATCGGGTCCGGGCAGGGGTGGATGGTTTTGGCCGGCATTGACGGCCTTAACGGCCGCCTTATCTTTGAATGACAGACAAGCTGGGATACGGTCCGAAGCGACCCGGAGGCAAGATGACCATCGTCTGCTTCGTCTCCGGTTCGGGAACGAACTACCGGAAGATCGTGCAACGGGACCCCGACCACGACTATGTCGTATTCACGAACAGACCGGGCTGTGAAGGCGTTCAGACAGCCGGAGAGTACGGACATATCGCTATAGAGCTGAGCCACCTGCCCTATTTGCAGGATGCCAGAGCCAGACACGGTCCGGGCAGGATCCCCAGAAATTGCCAGGAGAGGCTTAAGTATGAGCAGGACGCATGGGGACTTATCGAGGACAGGACCGGGAGGACGCCCGACCTGGTCTGCCTGGCGGGGTATGACCAGTGGTTTACGGATTGGACGATAGACAGATACTATCCCAGAATTCTGAACGTGCATCCCGGGGATACCACCAGAGGCTATGCGGGCCTGCACTGGGTGCCTACCGCCAGGGCCATACTGGCGGGCGAGCGGGAGATCAGATCTACCGTGTTCATCGTTGACAAGGGAGAGGACACGGGGCCCGTACTGGCTCAGTCCAGGCCACTTGACATAATGCTCACACTAAGAGGCCTGGAATCGGAACGGGACGGGGGGCTGGTAGGGGAGCTTGAGGGGATTGTGGCGTTCGCCAGGCGGCATAGTGTAGCCAGTTATGCTGCTTTTGATAGCCTGGCGAATGCGGAGCAGAAGGCGGGCCTCAAGCGGATATGTGAGGGGCTTCAGGAAGTGCTTAAGAGGGAGGGTGACTGGAAGGTCTATCCGTTTGCCGTGCATGCCCTGATTGCGCGCGGGCGCGTGGAGGTGGTCGGCAGGGCGGTCTACGTAGACGGCAGCCAGATGCCGGACTACGGCTACAGGATGGACCGGGAGCCGCTGCCGGAACCAGATCCTGGCCTCACGGCATAGATGTAGGAGGTCAAGCGACTGTGCGGTCAGCCCGCCGTGCTCCGGCCCAAACTCCGGCCGCAACAGGGGAGCCGGCGGCGGGCAGCAGCGAGGTAGAAGTATCCATGACGAAGGAAAGGAAGATACTGTGCTGGAATGTCAATGGCATCAGAGCGGCTGTGAGAGGCGGCTTTCTGGAGTGGCTTCGCAGTGAATCGCCCGACATTCTGTGTCTGCAGGAGACCAAGGCCAGTCCTGAACAGCTGAGTGATGAAGTGAGAAAGCCACACGGCTACCATGTGTGCTGGAACCATCCCGAGAGGAGGGGCTACAGCGGTGTTGCCACCTTCGCAAGAGAAAAGCCGGTGGCGGTGAATTGCGGTCTGGGAATCCCCAGGTTCGACGCCGAGGGCAGGGTCATAATGGCGGAGTATCCTGAGTTTTCCATCTTCAATGTCTATTTCCCCAACGGTAAGAGGGATGAGACCAGGCTAAAGTACAAGCTCGACTTCTACGATGCCTTGTTCGAGTTTGTCGAGCCCCTCAGACAGCAAGGTGAGAAGCTGATAATCTGCGGCGACTTCAACACGGCCCACAAGGAGATAGATCTGGCCCGGCCTAAGGAGAACGAGAAGTTCTCCGGCTTTCTGCCTGTTGAAAGGGCATGGCTGGATAAGCTCACAGGGCACGGGTACGTCGACGTGTTCCGGCGGTTCAACCGTGAGCCGGGACACTATACCTGGTGGGACCTCAAGACGAGGGCGCGCGAAAGAAATGTGGGCTGGAGGATCGACTACTTCTTTGTAACCGAGAACCTGCTGGAACTGGTCTCGGACGCATTCATAATGCCGGAGATAATGGGGTCCGACCATTGTCCGGTCGGTATCAAGCTGAGGGCGTCTGCCTGACGAGACGGGAGTAGGCCGGATGGAAACCCGACGTGGTTCGGGGGCAAGGGACTGATAGCAGGGAACTCGTTGGCGATTGAAAAAGTTAGCATCGTAGATACGCACGCTCATCTGGACATGCGGGCCTTCGACAGGGACCGCGAGGAGGTGATAGCCAGGGCGATACAGGCAGGTGTAGGCGCGATCATCACCGTTGGCATTGACCTGAAGTCCAGCAGGAGGGCTGTGGAGCTAGCTGAAAGGTATACAGGGGTTTACGCGGCGGTGGGTTTTCACCCTCATGATGCGAGTGCACTGAAGAGCGAGGACATGGCTGAACTGGCTGACATGGCCCGTCATCCCAGGGTGGTTGCCATCGGTGAGATCGGTCTGGACTTCTACAGGAACTACTCTCCCCGGGAGGCTCAGGTGCAGGCGATGGAACGGCAATTGGAACTGGCAGCCGGGCTGGAGATGCCGGTTATAGTTCATTGTCGTCAGGCAGAGCGGGACATATTGAGTATTCTGGGGGAGTGGTTGTCCTCGCATAAGGGCGCCCGGGGCCAGGCTCTGGGCGTGGTTCACTGCTTCAACGGCACCCGTGAGAGCGTGAGGAGGTATCTCGACATGGGCTTCTGCCTGTCTGTGGGTGCCTATATCGGATACCCTCGCTCGGTGGACATATACGATGCCGTCAGGGATATTCCTGAGGACAGGTTGCTGGTCGAGACCGATTGTCCCTTCCTGTCGCCACAGGTTCACCGGGGCAAGCGGAACGAGCCGTCGTATCTGCCGCTCACCATAGAGTCACTGGCTGCGATTCGAGATGGATCGCCTGAACAGCTCGCAGCCAGGACCACCACAAACGCGCAACGTCTGTTCGGGATCAAGGTTGAGACAGGGTCCGGTGTCTCAACACAGGCAGAGTGAGGCCGTCCCCATAGGGGGCTATGACCCGTCCTCCGACCGGAGAATACCGAGCATTGACACCCCGTTGGCGCTGGTATATGATGAATCGAGGCGGCTTCAACGTATTGGACTGCTGGTGTGTGGACGCACGCCCCGTAGATAACACGGGAATCGTTGGGCGAGGAGTTGATCTGCTGGTGAAGCGGTACGGGCAGGCTCAGTCCGGGTGCGGAGACTAGGATGAGATCCGACTCAGGCATACGTCATCATCTCAGAACCGTCGGCGTGTTATGGCTTACGGTGGCATTGATCGCCGGTCTGGCTGGCTGCGCCGTGACTCGCTATGAGGTCACATTCTCCAGCACGGAGGGCGGTTCAGTTACGTCTCCCGGCGAGGGGACTTTCAGATATGACTTCTGCACCGGGGTCGACCTTGTCGCATCTCCCGACAGCGGATACCGTTTCGTGGGTTGGGGTGGCGGTGGCGCCCCTATCGAGGACGTTACCTCGCCGGTCACAATCATCACCAGTGTGCATGGAAACTACAAGGTCAAGGCCAGTTTCCAGGCAATCCCTCCCGATCAGTTTGAGCTGATCGTGTCGAGCACCGCGGGTGGTTCAGTGACCGCCCCCAGTGAGGGGACGTTCGTCTATGGGATCGGAACGCTGGTTAACCTGGTGGCGGCCCCTGCCAGTGGATACGAGTTTGTCAGCTGGACAGGCAATGTCGGCACCATAGCGGATGTCAACTCGCCCACCACCACGATTAACATGCAGGGCAGCTATGCTGTAGTGGCGAACTTCCAGGCGATCACACCGGTCACATACAACCTGAATATCTCCAGCACGGCCGGTGGGTCGGTAACGGTGCCCGGCGAAGGGACTTTCGGGTATGGTGCCGGGACAGTGGTTGGCCTGACGGCGACCCCGGCTGCCGGTTACAGGTTCGTCAACTGGACCGGCAACGTGGGCACGGTTGCCAGCCCGACGTCGCCTACTACTACCATCACCATGCAGGGCAACTACTCCATAGCCGCCAACTTCGAGGTGATTCCGGCCGTTACGTACAACCTGAACATCTCCAGCACCACAGGCGGGTCGGTTACGGCCCCGGGCGAGGGGACTTTCGGCTATGGCGCTGGAACGGTAGTGGGCCTGACGGCCAGCCCGGCCGGTGGATACAGGTTCGTCAATTGGAGTGGCAATGTGGGCACGGTGGCCAATGTCAACTCTGCCTCAACCAGCATAACCATGCAGGGTAACTACTCCATAGTGGCCAACTTCGAGCCGATTCAGGCTGCCCGGTATACTTTGACCATCTCCAGCGGTTCCTGTGGTTCGGTGACGGAGCCGGGCGAAGGAGTGTTCACTTATGATGCGGGAACTGTGGTCACCCTGCTGGCGACTCCGGTCAGGCGCTACGAGTTTGTGGGCTGGAGTGGCGATGTGGGCACAATTGCCGACGTGAACTCCGCCTCAACCACCATCGTCATGAATGGCAACTACACCATAAGGGCCGACTTTCAGAGAAGCCGGCGCCTGTCCTGATATCCGGCCGATCGTGTGCTGCGGATGGCGGAGTGATTGCTGGGATTCAGAGGAACGTTGCGTATACCCTAGCTGGCGCCTACCTAAGTGGAGTGTCGTCCCGAGTTTGTTGGCGTCCCTGGAGGGATTCGAACCCACGACCCGCTGCTTAGAAGGCAGCCGCTCTGTCCAGCTGAGCTACAGGGACAGCCGTGTTAAGTATA
>JACUUR010000084.1 GCA_014859205.1 Dehalococcoidia bacterium
TTCTGTGCCATGACCATGAAGGCTGTGGGCGTGACTACCACTGCCATCATAGAGGAAGTCCGCAGACAATGGCGCGAGATAAAGGGCCTGATGGAGGGAACGGCCAAGCCTGAATACGGCAAATGCGTGGACATCGCCACACGGATAGCATTGAGGCAGATGCTGCTCCCTTCCATAATGACCATAGTTGCGCCTGTGCTGGTGGGGATAGTCCTGGGCAAGTATGCCCTGGCCGGCTTTCTCATCGGCGCCCTGATCACCGGCCTGGTGCTTGCCATCACCCTGAACAACGCCGGCGGCGCCTGGGACAACGCCAAGAAGTGGATTGAGTCGGGCAAGTTCGGCGGCAAAGGCTCGGAGGCCCATAAGGCCAGCGTGGTCGGCGATACGGTGGGTGACCCCATGAAGGATACCGCCGGCCCTTCCCTGAACATAATGCTCAAGCTGATGTCGGTGATAGCGCTGATGCTGGCGCCGGTGCTGATGCATTTCGAAGGCCTGATCTAACGGTGCCGCCTGTCCCCGAGCCGGAGTCCCGGCTGGTCTCTCTCACTTTGAGAGGCATCGCGGGCCGGTGCTAGAATATGGCATCATGCCGGACGCTATATTCATCAAGGGCGCTAGAGAGCACAACCTCAAGGACATAGATGTCGTCATCCCCCGCAACAAGCTGGTGGTTATCACCGGCGTGTCCGGGTCGGGGAAGAGTTCTTTAGCTTTCGATACCATATACGCTGAGGGGCAGCGCCGCTATGTGGAGTCCCTCTCCGCATATGCCCGCCAGTTCCTGGGCCAGATGGAGAAGCCGGACGTTGACTACATCGAGGGCCTGAGCCCCGCCATATCCATTGACCAGAAGGGGCCGTCTCATAACCCGCGGTCCACTGTGGGCACGATGACCGAGATCTATGACTATCTGCGCCTGCTGTTTGCGCGCATCGGGCATCCACATTGCCCTGAATGCGGGCGGGAAATCGCGCGCCAGACGGTGCAGCAGATTGTGGACGCGATACAGGGTATGCCCGCTGGCAGCCGCATCATGATCCTGGCGCCGCTGGTCAGGGACCGCAAGGGTGAGCATCAGACCATATTCAAGGACCTGCAGAAGGCGGGGTTCGTCAGGGTGCGAGTAGACGGGCAGATTCACGACCTATCCGAGGAATTCCAGCTGGACAAGAACAAGAAGCATACCGTAGAGGTGGTGGTCGATCGGCTTCAGGTGGAAACAGGAGAGAATGCGAGCCGTATGGCAGACTCGGTTGAGACGGCGCTCAAGCTGGGCTCCGGAGTGGTACTGGTCAAGGTCCTGGATGGCGAGGAGTTCCTGTTCTCAGAGCACTTCGCCTGCGTCTATTGCGGCATCAGCCTGGGAGAAATCGCTCCCAGGACGTTCAGCTTTAACAGCCCCTTCGGGGCATGCCCCACCTGCACGGGACTGGGCTGCAGGCTGGAGATAGATCCGAACCTGGTCATTCCAACCAGAGACCTTAGCCCTGCCGAAGGGGCTATCCAGCCCTGGACAAGAAACGGACAGCTGGGGACCTGGTACAGCAGCATGCTACGATCTCTGGGCCAGCGCCACGGGTTTTCGCTGTCCACACCCCTCAAGGACCTGAGCGAGGAGCAACTACAGTTGATCCTTTACGGAAGCGAGGGCGAAACTGTGCTCGCCGCCTTCGAAGACCGCCACGGCAGAACGCACGAGTACTACAGGAGCTACGAAGGCGTCATACCACACCTCGAGCGTCGCTACAGAGAGACGGCCTCCGACAGCACAAGAGCGGACATTGAGCGCTATATGGCATCCAACCCCTGCCCCGCCTGTCACGGTAAGAGGTTGAAGCCCGAATCGCTGGCCGTCACCGTCATCAAGAAGAGCATTATGGACGTCACGGCCCTGCCCGTCACAGGGGCTTTGGACTGGATGGAGCAACTGGGCGACAGAATCAGTGCACGCGAGCGCATCATAGCCAGGCAGATCATCAAGGAGATCCAGGCCCGGCTGGGCTTCTTACAGGGCATAGGCCTGGGCTACTTAACATTGGACCGTGCTTCCGCAACGCTGAGCGGCGGCGAGGCCCAGAGAATAAGGCTGGCCACCCAGATCGGCAGCGGGCTCAGTGGTGTCCTGTATATCTGTGACGAGCCCACGGTCGGACTGCACCCCGCCGATGGCTCACGGCTCATAGCTACTCTGAAACGTCTGAGGGACCTGGATAACACCGTCATCATCGTGGAGCACGACGAGGCCATGATGAGGGCCGCCGACCACATTATCGACATGGGGCCCGGGGCGGGCAAACTGGGAGGGCAGATCGTCGCCGCGGGGACACTTCAGGACATAATGGACTGCCCTGGATCGACGACGGGGCAATACCTCAGCAGGAGGAAACAGATTCCCCTGCCGCCTGAGCGCCGTCGCGGATCGGGCCAGGAACTCACAGTTAAGGGTGCCAGGGAGAACAACCTGAAGAATATCGATGTCCATATCCCGCTGGGCAGGTTCGTCTGCGTGACAGGCGTTTCGGGCAGCGGCAAGAGTTCTCTTATCAACGAAGTCCTGTACAAGAGGCTGGCCCGGCTCTTCTACCGGGCCAAGGACAGGCCCGGTGAATGTGACGGCATTGCCGGCACGGAGCATATCGATAAGGTGGTCAACATCGACCAGGCGCCCATCGGTCGTACCCCCAGGAGCAATCCGGCTACATACACCGGGACATTCACCCCTATTCGGGAGCTTTTCGCCACTGTGCCTGAGGCCCGCATGCGTGGTTATCTCCAGGGACGCTTCTCCTTCAACGTGAAGGGGGGCAGATGTGAAGCCTGTCAGGGAGCGGGCCATGTTCAGATTGAGATGCAGTTCCTGCCCAATGTCACCGTGCCCTGCGAGATATGCAAGGGGAAGAGGTACAATCGCGAGGCACTGGAGGTCCAGTTCAAAGGCAAGAACGTGGCCGAAGTCCTCGATATGACGGTGGATGAGGCCTGCCTTTTCTTTGACCACTTCCCCAGGGTGAAGAACAAGCTGCAGACGCTCAAGGACGTCGGCCTGGGCTACATCCGCCTGGGCCAGCCGGCGCCGACCCTATCTGGAGGCGAGGCCCAGCGGGTGAAGCTGGCCACAGAGCTGTCTCGCCGCTTCACAGGCAAGACCCTTTACATTCTGGATGAGCCGACCACGGGGCTTTCCTTTGCGGATATTGACTGTCTCCTCAGAGTGCTACAGCGTCTGGTGGACTACGGAAACACCGTCATCATCATCGAACACCACCTGGATGTGACCAAGAACGCCGACTGGGTGATCGACCTCGGCCCGGGAGCCGGCGATGATGGCGGCTACCTGGTAGATGCCGGTACGCCTGAGGACCTGGCCCGGAACGATGCCTCTTCGACAGGGCGGTATTTACGTGCTATATTATTGACGGAACGAGAAGACACACCTGTGACCTGTCGCCCTGAGCCTTAGAGAGTCGGGCCTGAGGACGAGAGGAAGGGCCAGTGAGCGAAACTGGAAAAGACATGGACATCAAGCCAAAGCTCGATAGGGAGAAGATCCTGGAATCCATTCATGCCAATGTCCAGGACAAGAACATGATAAAGCACATGCTGGCCACCGAGGCCATCATGCGCGGGCTGGCCAGGAAGCTGGGAGAGGATGAGGATGAGTGGGGCATCACCGGTCTAGTCCACGATATAGATTCAGAACTGGTCGAAGGTGACATGAACACGCATAGCAGATTGGGAGCCGACATCGCCCGGGAACTGGGAGTGAGCGATGCCATGGCCCATGCCATCCTGTGCCACAATGAAGCTCATGGCGTTCCCTGCGAGACGAAACTGGACAAGGCTCTTTTTTGTGCCGACCCTCTGAGCGGGCTCATCACTGCCGCCGCCCTGATTCGCCCGGACAGACTGACCGGATTGACCACCAAATCGGTGGGCAAACGTTTTCGTGAGCGAAGCTTTGCCGCCGGCGTTAACCGGGAGCAGGTGGCTCAGTGCTCGGAAATCGGACTGGAACTGGAGGAGTTCATCGGCCTGGGTATCGAGGCGATGCAGCAGATCGCCTTCGACCTGGAGCTGTGACGCTGCTACTGCAGGAGTTCCATCCGCCTGACCACATCAGCGAAGTCTGCTAGCGGCTCAAAGTCAAGGTCATTCTCCCTGCCATATGCCAGCAGCCTGCCAGTGGCGAAGACATGATGAGCGTGCTTTGACGGAGCAACGTCGGAGTCGCCGTTCCCCATGTATATCACCCTGTAACCCTGTTCCAGAAACAGCTTTGTGTACGACTCCTTGAAGCCATCGGCGACCGTCAGGCCATCCGGCCCGACATAACGGACCTCTATTCCTTCAGGGCGGAAGACGGCCTGCGCAGAGAACACTTCCATATTCTCCAGGTTCAGGTCTCTCAAGATAGCTCTGATGTAGAATTCGAGGCCGTTGCTGACGATTGCCAGCCTGAACAGTCTATCGCTGCAGTAACTCACGAATTCCCGAAACCCCGGCCTTACCTTGACTCTGCCGTTGAGAGCCTCAAGCAGTGCAGCCCTGTCCGCCTTGACCATGGCAAAGGATCTGGTGTTTAGCTCCTGCACAGATATCTCGCCCTGCTCATACTGCCGCAGCAATCGTCGCCAATCGCCCTGAGCGAACAAGTCCAGCAGAACAGAGCTGGCGTCATCCTCGGTAATGGTCCCGTCGAAATCACATTGCACCAATGTCTTCATGTTTGACCCTACAGCGTGACATCCCCCATCGCTCACACCGCCGCCGGTCCTGCGCCCGGGCGCAGACAGAGTGTAGCTTAGCACAGGATACCCGGAAGATAAAGGCGGACTCTCAGCCGGCAGGTCAAATTGACAGCTTCCATCTTTGAGGCTATCATCTGTTTTTCGTGGGAGCAATCGAGCCCAAGCCGACACTCGCTGCGGCGGCCGACGCCTTTCTGTCAGGTCTGTCGCCCGAAGAGAGGGCAGAGGCGCAGCCAGAGATATCCAAATTCGTCAGATGGCTTGGCCCGTCCAGAGAGGTGTCCGACATCAGCCCCGTGGATGTGGCCAGCTACGCCGAGCTCATAGCTCCGTCGGCGGTCAAACCCCTCAGGTCCTTCCTGACATACATCCGGAAGAAGGGCTTCAGCAATATGAGTCTGGCTTCTCATCTCAGGGCGAAGAAGACGGTTGCCAGATCGGCCGCCGTGTGGCATAACGAGCAGGTCCAGGCTACCCTGACCGCACAGGGCTATGCCAAACTGGAGCAAGAACTGACCGGCCTCAAAGAGCAGTGCTCCCGGGTCATCGAGGAGATGCAGATAGCAGCCGTGGACAAAGATTTCCGGGAAAACGCGCCTCTGGCAGCAGCCAGAGAGCGCAAGGCACACCTGGACGGAAGGATCAAGGAGATTGAGGCTGTGTTGAACGAGGCCAGGATGGTGGGAGAGCAGGCGGCAACTTCGAGGGCGAGGTTCGGCGATACAGTGGTGTTCCGGGACATGTCCTCGAACAGGGAGTTCAGATATACCCTGGTCGATCCCCGCGAGGCGAATCCGTCCCAGGGCAGGCTTTCTGTTGCCTCTCCCCTGGGCAAGGCAATCCTGCACAAAGAAGAGGGGCAGATAGTGGAAGCTGCGGCTCCGGCCGGCACCATGCGCTGCCGTATCGAGAGCATCATCAGGCCGGATACGGGGGGATAGCCCACGAGTAACGGCAAGTCTCGGCCGTGTTGCCTCACTCGAGCCCGGTTAGGTCGGCCCTTCGCTACCCGGCGAACTATCTCCTACGTTTGTTGATTCGTGCCACATATGGCATAATGGGTAAGTCGCGCGAAGCGGAGGGATCGCATAGTGGTCTAGTGCGGGCGCCTGCTAAGCGCTTACTCCGGGTAACTGGAGTCGAGGGTTCGAATCCCTCTCCCTCCGCCACCATGATCGCCGATCAGTCCGCATCAAAGCCCTATCAGCTTCCTGCCCTCGCTTAGCAGTTCTCTGGCCCTGGCCAGGCTTTCAGCTTCAGCGTAGATCCGGACCAGCGGTTCGGTGCCGGAGAAGCGG
>JACUUR010000085.1 GCA_014859205.1 Dehalococcoidia bacterium
TCTCAGGTAGTTCTGGCATCCGAGAACTCCCCTACACCCCACTCACAGGGTACCCCCCTTCTATACCTTGCCGGCAATGACGATCATCCTCCTGGACTCGCAGCTAAAAGGCTTTGACTCAAAATCGGTATACATCCTGTGCACCGATAGCCCTACTCCTGCCAGCAGACTTACCATTTCCGTAGGACTGTAGATCCTGACGAAGAAGGGCTTATCCTTCCTCTGGCCGTCTCTGATCACGATCCGTCTGTTGTACAGCCGCCCCTGCACAGAATCGAAGCTGATCCGGTTTATCATGAGATCCTGGCCCGTCTCCGCCACATGGTAGGGCAGAGAAGTCTTGAGGAAGGTGTCCCTGTTAAACGTGTCAAAACAGAACAGCCCGCCGGGTCTGAGGGACCGGGCTATATTCTCCAGAACCCTCAGATTATCCTCATCCTCGAAATATCCAAAGGAAGTGAAAAGGAGAAGCACCCTGTCGAACTCCTGTCTGAAATCAATCTCCCTCATGTCGCGCCGGATGTAGGATACGTTTACTCCCTTCGCCTCTGCATCTTTCTGCGCAATCTCCAGAAAGCCCGCTGTGATATCAACTCCGACCACACTGTGCCCGAGCTGCGCCAGGCGGTTGGAATGTCTGCCGTATCCGCAGGCCAGGTCGAGAACCTTCATGGGCCTATCAAGCCCCAGTTCCCTCACCAGAAACTCGACCTCCTTCGCGGTCCGCTCCCCAGTCAGCGTCTCGCCATAGAAATAAAGGTAGTCATCCGGCTCAAAGACCGCTTCGAAATCGAATCTCTGTTTATCTGGTCGTTCCCTCATTATGTCACCATCCCGTGTAGGGCCTTTGCCTGGATCATTCCGGCATCCACGATGCTAGGAGCAGTATCATACGCCGGAAGTAGTATCACCACAAGTACCGGCGGCCACTGAAAGAGTGGGCGCGAAAGCCGTGCTCGCGCCTCTGCACGAAGCGTCGCTTCACGACTACTCCTACCCAACTTTCAGGAGTGCCTGTACTTCCTTCTGGAAGCTTTCCTTGTCAAGGACAAAGCATTTCACGAGTCTGGCATTGACGATGCAGTCCCCAACGCGAGCATTGCGTTTGCTCAGCTCCCCGGGCTCTTGAGACGAGTCTATCCACCTTATGGGGACCTCCGGGTCTATCTCCCTTATGTACTTCTCCATCTTCTTGAGGAAGAAGGGATAGGTAGCGGGACAGCCGTTGGGACCACGGATGATCAGGACTCTGCCCATGTCTTCGGACCGTCGAATACACTCAGCGTCCCGCTTGTCAATGGGCCGGTAGACGAAACCTGGCTGCAGAGGATAGTACAGGTGGTCAGGGTCTTCACCGACCTGTCTGAAACCCTTCCCCGTGAAGAACTCACGGGCCGTATACTGTCCATGCGCCCCACCCTCAAATGTGTTCACCACCAGCGCCAGCGGTCGTTCATCATCAAACCACGCCATGGGCTTCCGCACATCGCTCATCAGGGCGGAGAAGAGTCGCGTGGCAATGCCCTTGCGCAGCCCCTTGGCCGGCGGAACATAGATGCAGTCGATGTACACGATTCTCTCCTCGGGAATAGGCCTGTACTGCATCATGCCCACCGGGTCTGCGCCTTGATACGCCACTTTGGCAAAGGAGCCCCATCTCGGTAACATCTCAGCCGCCCACTGCTTCTTCTCCTCGACACCTATCATCCAGTCAGGGTCATGCTCGTCCTGCGGCAGGCAGACCCGGCACAGGTCTTCCACGTTTGCCTCTGCAACGTTCTCTATCCTGATTTCATCCATTAGCCCTTTCCTCCTTCATGCCTCGCTACGGCCCCAGCTAACGGCGAGCGAATAGGCGAAGCAGCCGGAGCCACGTCTGGCCACCACACAGGATAGCCCCTCTTCGGTTGTCAGGCAAAACCGTCAGCCAGCCTGCGCAGATACCTCCGCGCGTCTTCCCTCACTCTTCCAGATGATAGAGCAGCTATCTCTCTCATGTCGTAGTTCTCCTCCAACCAGAGAAGTAACGTCCAGCCAAGATAGTAGCCTGTCTGACTCCGTCCCTGCACATGGAGCCAGTCTCCGAAGAAGTCATTCGTGGGTTTGCCATGGTCAACCCTGTGCAGGTATTCCTCCGCCAGCAGTCCTTTGTGGGCTTCACACCACGGCAGCCAATCATCGCGGTCCGCCTGACTCCAGCTTTCTCCCGCCAGTATCAGGTTTTCGCATCGCTTGGCAAAGCCCTCGCTATAGAGAAGAAACAGGGGATCCTTCTCATGCTCCTCGAATTCCTGAAACTCATCACGCCAATGCATGTGAACAAGATGTGCGATCTCATGCGAGACAAGCTCGCGCAGCTTCCCGGGGGTGTGCCATCCGAGCTCAGCGATCTTCTCCAGTCCCAGGAGACAGGCAGGACTGCCCCCGTACTGTGTTGCCAATCCTGCCCCACAGCCGATCCCGACATAGATAACAAAGGTGACAGGGAAGTCGACTCGCAGCGCTTGAACAGCCTGTTCGTAAACAGGGCCGCAAACGTGGACCAGGTTCTCCCTTGCTTCTTTTATCAGCGGCAGATAGGCTTCCAATCTGGGGAAAACCTTGTTTCTGGCGATCTCCCGCCAGTCGTATCCCGACTCTTCATAGTCTCTCACCTGTCTTTGCAGCAGTTCGGGGTACTTCTGCATGTAGGACGTTGCCCACAGTTCGACCTTCTCCTCTACGGTCTTGTCACAGGCGCCCTGCCAGTACCGCATGAAGTCATCAAAGGTATCTATCAGTCTGTACATCACGACTCACCTGCGGATGACTTTCACCCGGATCAACGCGGCTTCACCGCGGCAGGAACTCGGTCGCTGCTCTTCTCCCTCGTGTCAACCCACCAAACCTGGAGTTGTCCGCGTACATTGCCGTAATCACCAGGTCGCGGTCTAGGCCATCTCGCCCCAGTTTCGGCCCAGCTTGATATCTATCTTCAGCGGCACACTAAGCTCGACAGCACGGGGCATGAGGTCGCCCACCAGTGTCTTCATATCCTCCACTTCCGGCTCGGGCACCTCGAACAGCAGATCATCGTGAATCTGCAGCAGCATCTTGCTCTTCAGACCACGCCGCTCCATCTCCCGATGCAGGTCTATCATGGCTACCTTGATTATGTCGGCAGAGGTGCCCTGCACCGGCGCGTTTATGGCCATGCGCTCGGCGGCCTCCCTGACCATCCGGTTGGATGAGTCGATCTCGGGGATGAACCGCCTCCTGCCCAACACCGTCTGCACATAACCGAGCTTTCGGGCCTGATCTTTGACGGCATCAAGATATCTTCTCACCCCCGGATATCTCTCAAAGTAGAGGGCGATGAACCGCGAGGCCTCCTCCCGGCTGAGGCCGGTCGCCTGCTCCAACCCGTAATCGCTCATGCCGTATATCACTCCGAAATTGACCGTCTTGGCCTTTCGGCGCATATCGGAAGTCACGTCCTCCGCCGGGATGCCGAACAGCCTGGCGGCGGTCATGGTGTGGATATCCTCATCCTCAGCGAAGGCGGCAATGAGGGCGTCGTCCTGCGAGAGATGCGCCAGGGCCCTGAGGTCGATCTGCGAGTAATCGGCGCCCAGCAGATATGCCCCGGGCGGAGCTATCACGGCTTTCCGTATCCTGCAGGCCATCTCTCCTCGTACGGGGATGTTCTGGAGGTTGGGCTCGCTGGAGGAAAGACGGCCGGTGGTCGTGCCGGTCTGGTTGAAACTGGTATGCACCCTCCCCGTCCGGGGGTTGATAAGCGGCGGAAGGGCATCAACATAGGTTGACTTGAGTTTGCTGATCTGGCGGTATTCCAGGATCAGTTCAACCACCGGATGAACTCCTCTCAACGCTTCCATGACCGAGGCGTCGGTGGAATAGCCGGTCTTGGTCTTACGAGACTGGGGTAACTTGAGATCCCCGAACAGCACCCTGCCCAGCTGCTGAGGAGAGTTGATGTTGAACTGGTGCCCGACGCTGCTGTAGATGTCCTTCTCGAGTTTTAGCAACTGCTGCCCCAGTTCCAGAGACATCCTGCGAAGCAGGTCGGTATCCAGGAGAAGCCCGTTCTGTTCCATGGCCGCCAGCACCGGGACCAGAGCCATCTCTACTTCGCTGAACAGCCGCCACAGTTCGTGTATTCGCAGTTCAGCTTCCAGGCTATCCCTCAAACTCCGAACGACGTCCACGCTGGCGCAGGCATAGTCAGCCATCCGGCCCACCTCTATCTGTGCTGGCGATCTCTGTCTCCTGCCCGGGCCGGTCAACTCTGCGGGAGTTGGCATCTCAACGCCCAGTCGGTTGAAGGCCAGCGCCCCGAGCCCCAGGTTCTTCTCGCCAAGCAGATAAGCAGCCAGCATGGGGTCGAAGTCCAGGTTCGCAAGTTTCCACCCGCAATTGGCCAGCACGGCCATGACATGTTTGCCGTTGTAGGCAGCCTTGCCCGTGCCCGCATCTTCCATAACGGCTTTGAGTTCGGTTGTGACCTGGTTCAGCGGCAATTGCTGCGGCTGATTCAGGCCGACGTGTCCTACCGGTATATAGAACGCCTTTCCCGGCTCGGTCGATATCGCTATCCCTACCAGATCCGCCATCACAGCCCTCTCCCCCGTGGTCTCAACTCCGATGGCCAGTGCACGTGCGGTCTGCAATCCGCCTACAAGCTCGACCAGGGCCGCGTCCGTGTTGACTATATGACCCGTGACTGCTGATGCCCGGTCGGGTGCAGCGCCCGCCCCTGTCGCAGAAGATGACCCTGGCTCTGTCTGCGGAAGCCTGGGCAGCAGTTTGATGAACTCGAGTTCCTGGAAGAGTCTGACCACCTCGTTCCGGTCGTAGTGGCTTATCTGGCAGGTATCCAGGTCCAGCTGGATAGGGACATCTTTGACGATGGCGGACAGTTCCTTGTTCCGGAAAGCCTGTGCACGGTGCTCACGCAGTGTTTCCTGCAGCTTGCCCGGGGTTACACCTTCAAGGTGGTCGTAGACGCCCTGAAGGCTGCCGTACTGCTGCAGCAATCTGGCGGCCGTCTTCTCGCCGATGCCCGGCAGGCCGGGTATGTTGTCCGAGGCATCGCCGACCAGCGCCTTGAAGTCAGGCAGTTGCTCGGGCCTGATGCCGTACTTCTGCTCAACTGCCTGGGCATCGTATAGGACGGTATCCGTGAAGCCTCGCCGGGGGGCCAGGGCTCTTACTCGGGAGGAAACAGCCTGCAACATATCGTTGTCGCCCGTGACGATGATGGTCTCGATGCCCTGCTCCTCGGCCTGCCCGCTTAACGTGCCCAGGACATCGTCCGCCTCGAAGCCGTCGATTTCGAACACCGGAATATGGAACGCCTCCACCAACTGGTGCACCTTTCGTATCTGGCTCTTCAGTTCGTCCGGAGTGGCCGGGCGCTGGGCTTTATAGTCCTCGAACATATCATGGCGGAAGGTGGGAGCCGGACGATCGAAGGCGATGGCCCAGTGGCTGGGACTGAAGTCGGAAAGGACCTTGAGCAGGGTGCTGGCAAAGCCGTAGACGGCATTCACCATCTCTCCGGTCCTGGACTGGGTCAGCGGCGGAAGGGCATGAAAGGCACGGTGTACCAGGGCATTGCCGTCGAACAGCAGCAGGAGCGGCCTCTTCTGCTCTGACATGGACCTATTATACTATGGCTGCTCCACTAGCCGAAACGCTAGTGAAGTCCGGCACCCCTGCCGCCAGAATCCTGGAGCATCCACTGGTGAAGCGCTGCGGTGATATGCCTGTCCATGACCTGTGCACGATCATGTGTAGCCGGGTCTCCCCAAGAGAAGGCCTCGTCAGGAGTAATGCTGGCTGCACAACGGCAGGAATGCGCA